>NZ_JALPKP010000075.1:0-23012 GCF_051383635.1 Geodermatophilus sp. CPCC 205506
CGCGGTCGCCAGCGCCCGGGCGGCCAGCACGTCCGGATCGGCCGCGGCCAGCCGGCCGGCCGCGGCGGCCTCGCGCGCCCACCGGAGCCGCCAGGGCAGCCACCGCAGCAGCGCCCAGCCCACCGGCAGGACGACGAGGACGACGGCGAGCGCCCCGGCCAGCGTCGTCGCGGCGTCCTGCGCGGCCTGCCCGGCGCCACCGACCGAGGCACCGGCGCTGCCCAGGGCGTCGAAGGGGGCGGCCAGCTCGTCGCCGACCACGGGCACGTCCCCGGCGGCCGCCGCGGCCGAGGCCATGCTGCCCGCCACCGAGGAGCCGAGGTCCTCGACCGCCCGGCCGGGCTCGGCCAGCGCGAGCACCGCGCCGTGCACCACCCGGGCGACGAGGACCCAGAGCACGAGCCAGGCCAGCACGCCGACGTCGGCGGCCAGCTGGCGGGCCCGCAGGCCGGGATGTCGGGCGTACAGGTGCATGGCGGGTCCTCCCGGGTCGAGCGCCGTCGGCCGGCACGGGGCGCGCGGTACCCGCGGAGCCGTCGCTCACCCGGCCGGTGGAACGGCGCGCGACCACCCCGGGGCGGCGCGGCCCCCCGCCTAGACTCCGCGCGAGGCCCGCCCCGACCGGGCGGCCCACGATGCGGTGGGGCTCCCGTCACCCTCGGGGGCGTCCTGCCGGGACCAGGAGCGTGCGATGCAGGTCGGGGTCCCCCGAGAGGTGAAGAACCGGGAGTACCGGGTCGCGCTGACCCCCGCCGGGGTGACGGAGCTGGTGCGCGCCGGGCACACGGTGCTCATCGAGCAGGGCGCGGGGGAGGGGTCCTCCATCCCGGACGCCGACTTCACCGCCGCCGGCGCGCGGATCCTGCCCACCGCCGACGACGTGTGGGCGGCCGCGGACCTGGTCCTCAAGGTCAAGGAGCCGGTGGCCGAGGAGTACGGCCGGCTGCGCGCGGACCAGACGCTGTTCACCTACCTGCACCTCGCGGCGTCCAAGGAGTGCACCGACGCCCTCGTCACCTCCGGCACCACCGCGATCGCCTACGAGACGGTCCAGACGGCGGACGGCGCGCTGCCGCTGCTGGCACCGATGTCGGAGGTCGCCGGCCGGATGGCCCCCCAGGTGGGCGCGCACAGCCTGGAGCGGGCGCACGGCGGCCGCGGCGTGCTGCTCGGCGGCGTGTCCGGCGTCTACGCGGCCAAGGTCGTCGTCATCGGCGCGGGGGTCTCCGGCATGAACGCCGCCGCGATCGCGCTGGGCATGCAGGCCGAGGTCGTCGTCCTGGACAGGGACATCGACAAGCTGCGCGCCGCCGACCGGATCTACCAGGGGCACCTGCAGACGGTTGCCTCCAACGCCTACGAGGTGGAGCGCGCCGTGCTGGACGCCGACCTGGTGATCGGCGCGGTCCTGGTGCCCGGCGCGAAGGCCCCGACGCTGGTGAGCAACGAGCTGGTGGCGCGGATGAAGCCGGGGTCGGTCCTCGTCGACATCGCCGTCGACCAGGGCGGGTGCTTCGAGGACACCCGGCCCACGACACACGACGAGCCGACCTTCCGGGTGCACGAGTCGGTGTTCTACTGCGTGGCGAACATGCCGGGTGCGGTGCCCAACACCTCGACCCACGCGCTCACCAACGTGACGCTGCCCTACGTGATGGCGCTGGCCAACGAGGGCACGGTCGCCGCGGTGCGCGCCGACCGGGCTCTCGCGCACGGGGTCAACGTCGTGGCCGGGCAGGTGGTGCTGCCCGAGGTCGCGCAGGCCCACGGCCTGGCGGCCGTGGCACTCGAGGAGGTGCTCCACTGACCGTCACCGCACCGCCCGGCGACGTCGCCCGCGTCGTCACCGGCTATCTCGACCACCTCACCGTCGAGCGCGGGCTGGCCGTGAACACCATCACCTCCTACCGCCGCGACCTGCGTCGCTACACCGAGTTCCTGGAGGCCGGCGGCGTCCGCGGGCTGGCCGAGGTGACCGAGTCCGACGTCGCGGCCTTCCTGACCGCCCTGCGGTCCGGCGACGACGAGCACCCGCCGCTGTCGGCGACGTCGGCGGCCCGCGCGGTGGTCGCCGTCCGCGGGCTGCACCGGTTCGCGCTGCTGGACGGGCTGGTGCCCGACGACGTCGCGCACGAGGTCCGCCCGCCCGCGCCGGCGCGCCGGCTGCCCAAGGCCGTCCCGGTGGAGTCGGTGGTCGCGCTGATCGAGGCGGCAGGCTCGGTGGAGGGGCCGCGTGGGCTGCGGGACCGGGCGCTGCTGGAGTTGCTCTACGGCACCGGCGCGCGCATCTCCGAGGCCGTCGGCCTGGCCGTCGACGACCTCGACCGCGGCCAGGCGGCCGTGCGGCTGGCCGGCAAGGGCGGCAAGCAGCGCGTCGTGCCGGTCGGCAGCTACGCGCTGCGCGCGGTGGAGGACTACCTGGTCCGTGCCCGCCCGGCCCTGGCCGCGGCCGGCCGCGCCGGGGTCCGAGGCGGCGCGCTGTTCCTCAACGCCCGCGGCGGGCCGCTGTCCCGCCAGAGCGCGTGGGCCATCCTGCGGACGGCGGCCGAGCGGGCAGGCGAGGCGGGCGGGGTGGACCTGGTCGACACGGTGTCCCCGCACACGCTGCGGCACTCCTTCGCCACCCACCTGCTCGACGGCGGCGCCGACGTCCGCGTGGTGCAGGAGCTGCTCGGCCACGCCTCGGTGACCACCACCCAGGTCTACACGCTGGTCACCGTCGACCGGCTGCGCGAGGTCTACGCCAGCAGCCACCCGCGCGCGCTCAACTGACAGTCGATCTCGAGCCGGCTCGGCGCATGTTGCCAGCGGTTTCGGCTCAATGGTGCGGGTGGTTGGCATGGGTCGCCATGTCGACACGGAAACCGGCGTGCCTCCTCGGTGATCCGCGCATGTCTCCCTAGCCTCGGATCCACCCGGGCGGCAGAACGGCTGACCGCCCCCGGCACCGGCCGGGACCCGGGCACGAGGTGGAGGCAACAGACCGATGGCGATCCGAGGGGACGCGGCCGGCCCGGCCGTCGCGCTCCCGACCGACACCGGACCCGAGATGGGCGCCGCCGCCTCGCGGCTGGACCCGGCGCGCGCGCGGATCCGCCCGCTGCCGGAACCCAAGCCGCTGACGCAGCACGGCCCGGCGCGCGTCGTGGCGATGTGCAACCAGAAGGGCGGCGTCGGCAAGACGACGTCGACCATCAACCTGGGTGCCGCACTGGTCGAGCACGGCCGTCGCGTGCTGCTCATCGACCTCGACCCGCAGGGTGCCCTGTCGGTCGGGCTCGGCGTGCCGGCCCAGAACATGGACCGCACGATCTACAACGCGCTCATGGAGCGGCGGACGACGCTGGCCGACGTCCGGGTGCACACCGACATCCCCGGCCTGGACCTGGTGCCCAGCAACATCGACCTGTCCGCCGCCGAGGTGCAGCTGGTGAGCGAGGTCGCCCGCGAGCAGACGCTGCTGCGGGTGATCGCCGACATCCGGGACGAGTACGACTACATCCTCATCGACTGCCAGCCGTCGCTGGGCCTGCTCACGGTCAACGCGCTGACCGCGGCGCAGGGCGTGATCATCCCGCTGGAGTGCGAGTTCTTCTCGCTGCGCGGCGTCGCCCTGCTCGTCGACACGATCGAGAAGGTCAAGGAGCGGCTCAACCCCGACCTGGAGATCTCCGGGATCCTGGCCACGATGTACGACGCGCGCACCGTGCACTGCCGCGAGGTGTTCAGCCGGGTGGTCGAGGCCTTCGGCGACACCGTCTTCCAGACCGTCATCCAGCGCACCGTCCGCTTCCCCGAGACCACGGTCGCCGGCCAGCCCATCACCACCTGGGCGCCGACGTCCTCGGGCGCCTCGGCCTACCGCGACCTGGCCAAGGAGGTGCTGGCACTGTGACGCGCCGCCCTGTGCTCCCCGGCGCGGCCGAGCTGTTCCGCCGCACCGACACCACGTCGTCGGTGCCGGAGGTGACCGAGCTGCCGAGCATCAGCGCGACGGTGAGCTCCCCGGCCCTGCGCGGCGGCCCGACCGGGCGGCGCGGGGAGCCGGCGCCCGCCGAGACGACCGCCCCGCTGACCCTGGTGCCCGGCGGTGTCTCGGACGACGCCGACCCGCTGGCCACCTACCGCACGGCGCCGCAGCCGGCTCCCGTTGTCCAGCCGACCCGGCCCACCCGCGGCCGGGCGCAGCGGGCCGAGCGCACCAAGCACGACGAGAAGATCACCGTCTACATCTCGGCCGACGAGCTGCTGGCCCTGGAGAGCGCGCGGCTGACGCTGCGCGCCGAGCACGGCGTGGCCGCCGACCGCGGCCGCATCGTGCGCGAGGCGATCAACGTGCTGCTGGGTGACCTCGCCGAGCGCGGCGCGGACGCCGTCCTCGTCCGGCGACTCAAGGGCTGAGCGCTCTCTAGGCTGGATCCGTGACCGGGGCACAGGCGCAGTCGCGGTTCACGGTCCGGCTGACCAACTTCGAGGGCCCGTTCGACCTGCTCCTGCAGCTGATCGGCAAGCACAAGCTCGACGTCACCGAGATCGCGCTGTCGCAGGTCACCGACGAGTTCATCGCGCACCTGCGGGCCCTGGGTGACGAGCTCGACCTCGACCAGGCCAGCGAGTTCCTCGTCGTCGCCGCGACCCTGCTCGACCTCAAGGCGGCCCGGCTGCTGCCCGCGGCCGACGTCGAGGACGAGGACGACCTGGAGCTGCTCGAGGCCCGTGACCTGCTGTTCGCCCGGCTGCTGCAGTACCGGGCCTACAAGCAGGCCGCGGCGTTCCTCCGCGAACGGGAGGCCGAGGCCGCCCGCCGCTTCCCGCGGGACGCCGGCCTGGAGCCGCGCTTCGCGGAGCTGATGCCCGAGGTGCTGCTCGGCGTGACACCGGCGCAGTTCGCGGCGCTCGCCACCCGGGCGCTGACGCCGAAGGCACCGCCGGTCGTGAGCGTCTCCCACCTGCACGCACCCCCGGTCAGCGTCTCCGAGCAGCTGCTGCTGGTGCGCAACCAGCTGCTGGCGGCGGGGACGGTGACCTTCCGGGCGCTGTCGGCCGACTGCGGACACACCCTCGAGGTCGTGGCCCGGTTCCTGGCGCTGCTCGAGCTCTACCGCCAGCAGCGGGTGACCTTCGAACAGCTCACCCCGCTCGGCGAGCTGCACGTGCGGTGGACCGGCGGCTCCGAGCCGGAACCGGAACCGGAACCGGACGACGACGCCGACGAGGAGTACGCATGAGCGAGGACCGGCCGCCGATCTCCTGGGAGGCCCTCGCCGCGGAGCTCGCCTCCACCCGCGAGGAGGCCGAGGAGCGCGGCGGTCCGGACCCCGGGAGGTGGGACGCGGTCGCCGCCGAGCTCGCCGCGCGGGTGGCCGAGCGCCCCGCCCCGGAGGGGGAGGTCGCTCCCGAGCCGGTGGCCGAGCCCGCACCGCTGCCGCCGCCGACCGTCGCCGCGGCCGCTCCGGCACCGCCGGAGCCGGAGCCGGAGCCGGAACCCGAGCCCCTCGACCCCGCCGCGCTGCGCGGGGGGCTGGAGGCGCTGCTGTTCGTCATGGACTCCCCGGTGGACGAGGTCACCCTGGCCGAGGCGCTGCACTGCCCGGTGCCCCGGGTGCACGCCGAGCTGGCCGGGCTGGCGGAGGACTACGACCGGCGCAGCGCCGGGATGACGCTGCGGCGGGTGGGGGAGGGCTGGCGGCTCTACACCCGCGAGGAGTACGCCGGCGTCGTCGAGCGGCACCTGCTCGAGGGACAGCGCAGCCGGCTCACCCAGGCCGCGCTGGAGACCCTCGCCGTGATCGCCTACCGCCAGCCGGTGACCCGGGCGCGCGTCGCGGCGATCCGTGGCGTCGGGGTGGACGGCGTCATGCGCACGCTGGTCAGCCGCGGGCTGGTGCACGAGGTGGGCAGCGACCCGGACAGCGGGGGCGGGCTGTACGCGACCACGCCGCTGTTCCTGGAGCGGCTGGGGCTCCGCGGCCTGGACGAGCTGCCGGAGCTGGGGCCGCTGCTGCCCGAGACGTCGTCGGTCCTCGACGAGCACCCCGACGCCTGAAGAAGGACCCCCGGAGGACCGGCGAACGCCGTCCCGAGGGGATGCGGCCGGGTGGGAGACTGGACCCGATGAACAGCGCACCGCACGACGAGACCTCCACCGACGCCGGCGACGGCTGGTCGGAGGACATGGAGCTCGCGCCCGTCCACCCCGGCGACCGCGAGGACGATCCCGCCGACGACGAGCGGGAGGGCGAGCGGCTGCAGAAGGTGCTGGCGCGGGCGGGGGTCGGGTCGCGGCGGGTCTGCGAGGACATGATCGCCGCCGGCCGGATCAGCGTGAACGGTCGCACCGTCATGGTCCAGGGCATGCGGGTCGACGCCCGCCGGGACCGGATCGCCGTCGACGGTGCCCGCCTGGAACTGCGCGACGACCGCGTCACCTACGCCCTCAACAAGCCCTCCGGCGTGATCACCGCGATGAGCGACGACCGCAACCGCCCGACCGTCGGCGACATGGTGGGCGACCTCGCCCCCGGCCTGGTGCACGTCGGCCGGCTGGACCAGGACACCGAGGGCCTGCTGCTGGTCACCAACGACGGCGAGCTGGCCCACCGGCTGGCCCACCCGCGCTACGAGGTCCGCAAGACCTACCTCGCCCAGGTGTCGGGGTCCGTTCCCCGCGACCTGGCCAAGCGGCTGCGGTCCGGCGTCGAGCTGGAGGACGGGCCGGTCAAGGTGCACTCGTTCCGGGTGGTCGACACCCACGCCGGCCAGTCGGTCGTCGAGGTGGTGCTGCACGAGGGGCGCAAGCACATCGTCCGGCGGCTGCTCGCGCACGTCGGCCTCCCGGTGTCCCGGCTGACCCGCACCGCGGTCGGCCCGGTCCGGCTCGAGCGGATGCGGGTCGGCTCGATCCGGCGGCTCAGCCGCGCCGAGGTCGGCGCCCTCCAGGAGACCGTCGGCCTCTGAACCCGGAGCGCGCGCCGAGACGGTAGACAGACGTCATGACACTCGTGGCGGGGGTCGACTCGTCGACGCAGGCGTGCAAGGTCGTCGTCCGGGACGCCGGGGACGGCCGGCTGGTCCGGGAGGGCCGGGCCGCGCACCCGGACGGCACCGAGGTGCACCCGGCGGCATGGGATGCCGCGCTGGCCGACGCCATCGAACAGGCCGGCGGGCTCGACGACGTCGCCGCGGTGGCCGTGGCCGGCCAGCAGCACGGCATGGTCTGCCTGGACGAGGACGGCGAGGTCGTGCGTCCGGCACTGCTGTGGAACGACACCCGCTCCGCCGGCGCCGCCGTGGACCTGATCGACGAGCTCGGCGGCGGCGACACCGGACGGCGGGCCTGGGCCGAGGCCGTGGGCCTGGTGCCGGTCGCGTCCTTCACCGTCACCAAGCTGCGCTGGCTGGCCGACGCCGAGCCCGACGCCGCCGCCCGCACGGCCGCGGTGTGCCTGCCGCACGACTGGCTGACCTGGCGGCTGGCCGGCGCGCCCTCGCTCGAGGCGCTGGTCACCGACCGCGGCGACGCCAGCGGCACCGGCTACTGGTCACCGGCCACGGGGGAGTACCGGCCCGACCTGCTGGAGCGGGCGCTGGGCCGGCCGGCGGCGGTGCCGCGGGTGCTGGGCCCGGCCGAGGCCGGCGGCAGCACGCCCGGCGGCACGGTCCTCGGGCCGGGCACCGGCGACAACGCCGGCGCCGCGCTCGGGCTGGCCGCCGAGCCGGGCGACGTCGTCTGCTCGATCGGCACGTCCGGGGTGGTCTCCACGGTGACGACCACGCCGGCCGCCGACCCGACCGGCGCGGTCGCCGGGTTCGCCGACGCGACCGGCAACTACCTGCCCCTGGTGGCCACGCTCAACGCGGCCCGGGTGCTCGACGCGACCGCCCGGCTGCTCGGCGTCGACCACGCGGAGCTGTCCCGGCTGGCGCTCTCGGCTCCCGCCGGCGCGGGCGGTCTGGTGCTGGTGCCTTACCTCGAGGGCGAGCGGACGCCGGACCGCCCGACCGCCACCGGCGCCCTCCACGGCCTGACCCTCGCCACGTCCGACCCCGCGCACCTGGCCCGGGCCGCGGTGGAGGGCCTGCTGTGCGGGCTGGCCGACGGGCTGGACGCGGTCGCCGCCGCGACCGGGACGCCGGTGCGCCGGGTGTTCCTCGTCGGCGGCGGCGCCCGGTCCGACGCGGTGCGCCGGCTGGCACCCGCCGTCCTGGGCGTGCCGGTGCTGGTGCCGCCGGCGGGGGAGTACGTCGCCGACGGCGCCGCCCGGCAGGCCGCCTGGGTGCTCGCCGGTGGCGCGACCGCGCCCGAGTGGCCGCGCCCGGGCACCGAGGTGCACGAGGCCGACCCGGTGCCGTTCGTCCGGGAGCGTTACGCCGACGTCCGCGACCTCACCGCCGAGCGACTCGCGTGAGCGTCCTGCCGACCGGCGAGCAGTTCTCCCTCCGCGCCGGGGACGCCGAGGTCACCGCCGTCGAGGTGGGCGGCGGCCTGCGCACCTACCGCGTCGGGGGCCGGGAGGTGCTCGACGGGTACGACGCCGGCGAGATGGCCGAGGCCGCCCGCGGTCACGTCCTCGCGCCCTGGCCGAACCGGCTGCGCGACGGCGTCTACACCTGGGACGGCGAGCGGCACCGCACCCCGGTCACCGAGCCGGAGCGCGGCACCGCGATCCACGGCCTGGTCCAGTTCGCCTCCTGGCGGGCGGTCGAGCGCGCCGAGGACCGGGTGGTGCTGGAGCACCTGCTGTTCCCGAGGCCCGGCTATCCCTTCACCCTGCGGCTGCGGGTGGCGTACGCGCTGTCGGCGGACGGCCTGCGGGTGACCACCACCGCGACCAACGAGGGCCTCGCCGCGCTGCCGTACGGGGAGGGGCACCACCCGTACGTCCTGGCCGGGCCGCGGCTGGACGACTGCACCCTCGTGGCGCCGGGCGCGACCGTGCTGCAGACCGACGAGCGGGCGCTGCCGACCGGGGCGGTCCCCGTCGGCGGCACGTCCTACGACCTGCGGGCCGGCCGGGTCGTCGGCGACCTCGTCGTCGACTCCTGCTTCACCGACCTCGACCGGGGGCCCGACGGGCGGGCCGAGGTGCGGCTCACTGCACCGGACGGTCGCGGCGTCGCCGTCTGGATGGACGAGGGCTACGGCTACCTGCAGCTGTTCAGCGGCGACGTGCTGCCCGAGCCGCGCCGGCGGCGCGGGCTGGCCGTGGAGCCGATGACCTGCCCCCCGAACGCGTTCGAGACCGGTGAGGCGGTGCGCCGGCTGGAACCCGGGGAGTCGACCGAGGCCACCTGGGGCATCCGGCCGCTGGGCTGACAGCGCCCGGAGGCGGGTGGCGAGGCCTACCTAGACTCGACCGAGGGGCACGGCGATCCGTGCCCTCGCGTCGATCGAGGAGAGTGGTTGTGGCCGTCCGAGCCATCAGGGGTGCGACACAGGTGGACGCCGACGACCGGGAGCAGATCCTCGACGCCACGCGCGAGCTGGTCTCCGCGGTCATGGAGCGCAACGAGCTCGACCGCGAGCACGTCATCAGCATCCTGTTCACCGCCACGCCGGACCTCGTGTCGGAGTTCCCGGCACTGGCTGCGCGGGAGATCGGCTTCGGCGACGTCCCGCTGATGTGCGCGAGCGAGATCGACGTCCCGCACGCGCTGCCCCGGGTGCTCCGGCTGATGGCGCACGTGGAGACGGAGCGGCCGCGGTCGGAGATCCAGCACGTGTACCTGCGGGGTGCCGTGGCGCTGCGACGGGACATCGCGCAGTGAGCGCGGCGTTCGTGGGGCAGGTGACCCTGGACGGTCCGTCGGGGACGGGGAAGTCGAGCGTCGCGCGGGCCGTGGCCGCCCGGCTCGGGGCGGCCTACCTCGACACCGGCGCCATGTACCGCGCCGCGACCGTCGCCGTGCTCGACGCCGGGGTGGACCCGGAGGACGCCGACGCGGTGGCCGCTGTGGTCGCCGCGGCCGGCATCGAGGTCGGCACCACCGCCGACACCGAACTGGTGCAGGTCGACGGCGTCGACGTGGCGGTGCGCATCCGCGGCGCGGAGGTCACCCGCGCGGTGTCGGCCGTGTCCGCCGTGCCCGCGGTCCGCCGCCGGCTGGTCGACCAGCAGCGGGCCCTGGTCGCGGCCGCCGACGCGGTCGTCGTCGAGGGCCGGGACATCGGCACCGTCGTCCTGCCCGACGCCACCTGCAAGATCTACCTCACCGCCGCGCCGGAGGCCCGGGCCGAGCGCCGGGCCGCCCAGCTGGGCATCAGCGACCCGCTAGAGGTGCGGGCGCTCGCCGCCGACCTGCGCCGCCGCGACGAGTACGACAGCGGCCGCGCCGACAGCCCGCTGCGCCCGGCGCCGGACGCGGTGATCGTCGACAGCACCGACCTCGACCGTGAGGGCGTCGTCGACCGGGTGGTCGAGCTGGCGCTGGCGACCGTGGGTGCGCGACCGTGAGCGAGCAGAACGGCGGGCCGCTGCCGGTGGTCGCCGTCGTCGGCCGGCCCAACGTGGGCAAGTCGACGCTGGTCAACCGGATCCTGGGCCGCCGGGCCGCGGTCGTGCAGGACGTGCCCGGGGTGACCCGCGACCGGATCACCTACGAGGCGCTGTGGAACGGCAAGCGCTTCACCGTCGTCGACACCGGCGGCTGGGACCCCAAGGCCGCGGGTCTGGGCGCGTCGGTCAGCCGGCAGGCCGAGTACGCGATGCGGACCGCCGACGTCATCGTGCTGGTGGTGGACAGCTCCGTCGGCGCCACCGACACCGACCTGGCCGCCGCGCGGATCCTGCGGCGCAGCGACCGGCCGGTGATCGTCGTCGCCAACAAGGTGGACGACGAGCGCAGCGAGTCCAACGCCGCGGAGCTGTGGTCGCTGGGCCTGGGCGAGCCGCAGCCGGTCAGCGCGCTGCACGGCCGGGGCAGCGGTGACCTGCTCGACCTGATCCTCGGCGCGATGCCCGAGGCGCCGCGGGAGCAGCTGGAGGAGGGCGGTCCCCGCCGGGTGGCCCTGGTCGGCCGGCCCAACGTCGGCAAGTCCAGCCTGCTCAACCGGGTGGCCAAGGACGAGCGCTCGGTCGTCGACTCGGTGGCCGGCACGACCGTCGACCCGGTCGACTCGATCGTCACCCTCGGCGGCGAGGAGTGGCGGTTCGTCGACACCGCGGGTCTGCGGCGAAAGGTCAACACCGCCAGCGGGATGGAGTACTACGCGAGCCTGCGCACCGAGGCCGCGATCCAGGCCGCGGAGGTCGCCGTCGTCCTGCTGGCCGCCGACGAGGTGATCAGCGAGCAGGACCAGCGGGTCATCACCCAGGTGATCGAGGCCGGCCGGGCGCTGGTGCTGGCCTTCAACAAGTGGGACACGCTCGACGAGGACCGGCACGCTCAGCTCGAGCGCGAGATCGAGCGCGATCTGTCCCGGGTGAAGTGGGCCAGCCGGGTGAACATCTCCGCGACCACCGGGCGCGGGGTGAACAAGCTCGCCCAGCACCTGCGGGACGCGCTGGCCTCGTGGGAGACCCGGGTGCCGACGGCGGAGCTCAACACCTACGTGCGGGCGCTGGTCCTGGAGACGCCGCCGCCGGCCCGCGGCGGGCGCGCCCCCAAGATCAAGTACGTGACGCAGGCCGACGTCCGGCCGCCGCGGTTCGTCGTGTTCTCCACCGGGTTCCTCGAGGCCGGCTACCGCCGCTTCCTCGAGCGGAAGCTGCGGGAGAAGTTCGGCTTCCACGGGACGCCGATCGAGATCTCGGTCAAGGTGCGGGAGGGCCGCGGGGAGCGGTCGAAGGGCTGAACCGGCCGGCGATGAGTTCTGCCGCTCCGGGCGGTCTGGAGGACGAGTCCACGACCAGTCCCAGGAGGCCCACCATGACCGAACCCGTGACGCGTACCCTGGATGTCCCGGGTGCCGTGCTGACCTACGACGTCCGTCCCGGCCCGTCGGGGTCGCCGGTGCTGCTGCTGATCGGCTCACCCATGGGCGCGGCGGGGTTTGGGACGCTGGCCACGTACTTCCCCGACCGGACGGTGGTGACGTACGACCCGCGGGGCGCGGAACGCAGCCGGCGCACGGACGGCGCCACGGAGACGACGCCGGAGGAGCACGCCGACGACCTGTCCCGGCTGATCGACGCGGTGGGCGCCGGCCCGGTCGACGTGTTCGCCAGCAGCGGGGGAGCGGTGAACGCGCTGGTGCTCGTGGGGCGCCACCCGGAGCAGGTCCGCACCCTGGTGGCGCACGAGCCGCCGGCGATCGCCGCCCTGCCCGACCGGGAGACGGCACTGGCCGCGTCGCGGCACGTGCACGAGGTCTACCAGCGCAGCGGCATGGGCGCGGGGATGGCCGAGTTCATCCGGCTGGTCGGCCATCGCGGCCCGGTCCCGGCCGACTACACCGAGCAGCCGGGGCCCGACCCGGCCGCCTTCGGGCTGCCGACCGAGGACGACGGGTCGCGGGACGACGTGCTGCTCGGGCAGAACATGATCTCGTGCACCCACCACGAGCACGACTTCGACGCCCTGCGCGCGGCGTCGACGCGGATCGTCGTCGTGGTCGGCGCCGGGTCGACGGGCCAGTTGGCCCGCCGCGGGGGCGAGGCCGTGGCCGAGCGGATCGGGACGGCGCCGGTCGAGTTCCCCGGCGACCACGGGGGCTTCATGGGCGGCGAGTACGGCCAGACCGGTGAGCCGGAGGCCTTCGCCGCCGCCTTGCGCACGGTGCTCGCCGATGCCGGGGACCGGGTGCCGGCGCAGGGCTGACCACCGGGTCGGGCCGCACGGGCGGTGCGGTAACCTGCTCCTGCAGCGATCGGGCGGTGCGAGCCGCCCGGCGCTCGGGCTGTAGCGCAGCTTGGTAGCGCACTTGACTGGGGGTCAAGGGGTCGCAGGTTCAAATCCTGTCAGCCCGACAGCGAAACCGCAGGTCAGAGGCGGGTCGGCCGTAGAGGCCGGCCCGCCTCTTGCACGACTACAGCAACGCGTACAGCAACGCGGTCGAAAGGGCTGCAACGGTCACCAGCGGAGCGCTTGGTCGAGGCGGTCGGCCGCCTCGCGCTGCTGGGCGGGACCGACGTGGCTGTAGATGTCGGCCGTGATGGCGTACGAGGAGTGCCCGAGGTGCTCCTGGACGACCTTGGTGTGGGTGCCGGCGGCCAGGAGGAAGCTCGCCGTGGAGTGCCGGAGGGTGTGGAGCGTGACGCCGCGGAGGCCAGCTCGCTCTGCGAGGACCTCGAAGCGCCGTAGGACGTTGCGGGGCTCGAGCGGTGTGCCGATCTCGGTGGTGAAGACCAGGCCGTTGTCCGTCCAGGCGTCTGCGGCTGCATGCTGTTCGTCGTCCTGCCGCTCTCGATGCGCTCGGAGCGCCTCGACGGCCGAGCGGGGGAGGGGCACGGTCCGGCGGGACTTGTCGGTCTTGGGTTCGTCGAGCTGGAGCCCCTGAGACGTCCGAGCAAGTGTCCAGCGGACCCTCAGCAGCCCGGCGTCGAGGTCGACGTCCGACCAGTGCAGGCCCAAAGCCTCACCGCGGCGCAGGCCGGTGGCCAGCATGACCCGGAACAGGCTCTCGAGTCGGTCGCCCCTGATCGCCTCCAGCAGCGACTGCGCCTGTTCCGCGGTGAGGTGGGGCGCGTCCTTGCGCTCGACGCCAGGCCGTCTCACGGCCGCCGCGGGGTGGCTGCGGATCAGGCCGTCGCGCGAGGCGATGTCCATCGCGGACCGCAGGACGGTGTAGATCGTCCGGATCGTCGACCCCGACAGGCCGGCGTTCCGCTTGGTGACGATGAGCGCTTCGACATCGGAGGGACGCAGCCGGCCGAAGGGGATCGTCCCGACCGTGGGCACGAGGTGGGTGCGGGCCAGGGTGGCGTAGAGGTCCTTGGTGGCCTGCTTGCGGTCGCTGGCGGCCAGTGACTTGGTGATCCAGTCCTCGAGCCATGCGGCGACGGTCATGGAGGCGTCCTTGACCGGTGCTCCGGACTCGATCCGTTCGCAGGCATCGCGGAACTTGGCTCGGACGTCGGCCTGCGTCTTCCCGTAGACCGTCCGCCGCGTCAGGGTGCCGTAGTCGTCCCGGTAGCTCAGTTCGGCCGACCACGTGCCGTCCTTGCGCCGGAAGGTCGACCCCTCACCGTTCGCGCGTCTGGCCACGTCGATCCCTCCCGGCGATGTCGGGCCCTGGCACCACCCGCGCGACCTCACCACGGGTGCGCCGGGTGCGGACTTCGGTGTGACAAACCGGTGGAGGGCCGCGGCGTTGTCCCCGGCCGCGTTGCGGGACCGCTATCGGGCGTGCATGCGGCGTGGCGTGGCGCCGCTCCGACGTCGCGACGACCGTGCAGTTCCGAACTCGGCCGGGAGCGTTGGCGCGGCGTTCGACGACGTCTCCAGGCAGCGGACGTAGCGCTCGAGCTCAGCGCGGGGGAGACGACAGCTCCGGCCGATGTGCACCGGCCGCAGGTCGCCGGCCTTCATGAGCGCGTAGATCGTCGTGCGGCCGATGCGGAGGACCGTCGCCGCTTCCTCAGGCGTGAGCAGGAGGGGACTGCTGGCCAGCACGTCTTGAAGGGGCTCCGGGTCGCCCATGTCGTGTCCTCCCGAGTCTCCATCCCGCCGGGCGGCGTTCGAGCGCGGTCAGCCGCCGACGAGGCCCGTGCGCTCGTCGATCGACGATGGGGGAGCGACCTCGGGTTCTTCTCCAGTTCGGCTGCAGCGGGCGAGGCCTTGTCGACGCGGCAGAGGAGCTCTGGCTGCGACGCTTCTCCAGTTCCCGGAGCCCCCTACCGGAGAAGGACTGGAGAAGGTCGCTCAGGACACGTCCGAAGCGGTCCGACGGACCGGCGCCTCCTGTGAACCTCCAGTACGCCAGTCGCCGCGGGCGCACTCGGCAACGAGATGTGCGTCGGGGACCCCAGACCGCGCGGCGCTCGTCAGCGGCTCGGAGGCGGACGTAGGGCCGGCGGTTGTAGGCCTCGAGGACGGGCGTCGAGTGCCACGGACAGCCCGGAGAGGTCACGGTCGTAGATCCGCCCGTCATCGAGTTGGTGAGCCAGCTCGTGCAGCGCCTGAGGCCAGTCCCGCCGGAGGAACGACACGTCAGGTCGTACGCGGACCTACACATGAGGTCGTACGCGGACACCGGCCTCGGTCCAGTCCCGCAGCCGCCGCCAGCAGGTCACTCCCGAGCAGCCGACCAGCGAGGCGGGTAGCTGGTTCCAGGCGATGCCGGTCTTGAGCACGAGCACGATGCCGGCCAGCGCAGCGCGGTCATCGACCGGCCGACGACCCGGATGCCGATACCGACGCGGCTTGGGCGGAGGCAGCAACGGAGCGATCTGCTGCCACAGCCCATCAGGGACGAGGTCCTCGATCACCTCCCCGAGGGTCGCCACCACCCGCCGCAGCTCGAAGCAGGCGCGCCGAGGTCATTCAGAAACGATCTCTAACTGGTGGGTCGGGTCATAGCCCGCGGGCTGGCGACTCGACGGGGCCCCGTCCTCTCGGCCAAAAGGGGATGGGGCCGCGTTCGCGCCTCGCCCGGCCAGTAGCCAGGGGTTCGCATTACCCGCCCCAGTCCGAGCCCCCGGCCACCGCGGGCCCCGCTGTAGCAACGACAACGGCGAAGGCGCATATAGCCGAGGCCCACAGGCGACGGCTGACACGCTGCACACTGCTCATGACGGTTCTCATGATGCTCGCCTCTCTGATTGTGCCGACGTGAGCCAGCCAGCCGAAGGTGGGCCGGTCGATTAGTGCCCCGCCAGGGTCGAAATGCTCCGTACGGGAAGGCCGCGGGGGTGACATGGCGAGCCCCCACTATCCGTGCATGAGCCTGTGACGTATTCGAGTGCATGAGGAAGGTTCAGCTCAACGTGCGACCGATGAGTCAGGCTTTCCAGCGCGTCGACGCGGCGTACCGCGAGTGGGCGCGGAACCGTGTCGACGTCGACAAGCTCCGCCAGCTCGGTGACGTATCAGCGAAGTGCGGGGAGACGGGCGCGGATCTGTGTGACCGGAGAGGCGGGGCCGTAGCCGGAGTGACCGGCGTTGCGCCCTCCCGCGTCGGCTGACGGATCGGTTCCGCATCCCGGGTTAGCGTCCCGCCCCATGCGTCGTGCCCTCCTGCTCGCCCTTCCCGCCCTGCCGCTGACCGCCTGCGGAGGCGAGGGTGGAACGACCGCCGAGGCAGCTCCGTCCACGGTCACCGTCACCGCGCCGGCGCCGTCCGCGCCCGCATCCCCAACGGCGCAGGCTCCGTTGCAGCCGTTCGACGTAGAGGCGCCTGTGAGCGCTACTGCGAGATGCTGACGACGGAGACGAATTGCATGACCGCCCCGGAAACCCCCTGGCAGTGTGACGGTCGGGTGCAGGAACTCAAGGCGGCGTTCGCCGCTGTGGAGACGATCGTCCCGCCGGACGTGGCCTATGACTCGCTCATGGAGGCACTCTCGTCGGCAAATGCCGCGACCGCGGAGTGGGCCGACAATGACTGCGCCTCTCCACAGCAGGCCGAGGCTGCGGAGGTGTGCAACGCGAACTTCTTCACGGTCGTCTTCGCAGCGGAGACCGTAGGGCTGACGTTGCAGACTGCGCCTTGACCCCGGACCTGACGGCGGCTTGGCGCCGGCTCGGCGCCTGTATGGCCCCAAGTCGGGACTGCCGGTGTCTAGCCAACTGCACAAGTTTGACTTAAGGGACTGCTGCAGGGCTGGCTGACACTCCATCTGTGGGACTTCGTCCTGCAGGAAGGATGTCGGGTGCCCAAGAAGTTCCCGCCCGAGTTCAAGCGTGACGTCGTGCGGGTCGCCAGCCGCGGTGATCTGAGCCAAGCCGAGGTCGCTGCCGACTTCGACATCTCTGTCGAGTCGGTGCGTCGCTGGGTGCGCCAGGCAGACATCGACGACGGCGTCGTCGACGGGCAGACCAGCAGTGAGCAGAACGAGCTGGTCCAGGAGCGTCGCAGTCAACGGGGCCCGTCGGTGGGCATGGGCGCCTTGGCGGGGGAACGGGCGGCCCCGATGCTCGCGACGACGACCAATGCGACCGCGAGCAACTGCACCGGGGTGAGGACCTGGCCCAGCACGAGCAGCCCGGCCAGGGCCGCTGCGGCCGGTTCCAGGCTCATCAGCACGCCGAACACCCGGCCGGCGAGGGCGCGCAGCGCGGTCAGCTCGAGCGCGTAGGGCACCACCGACGACAGCAGGGCCACCGCGAGCCCGACCAGCAGCACGTCGGGGGCCACCAGCGCTGGGCCGCCTGCGGCGACCCCGAACGGCAGCACCATGAGTGCGGCTGCCGCGCTGGCCAGAGCCAGCCCGTCGAGCCCGGTGGAGCGGCGGCCGGTCTCGGCCGACAGCAGGATGTAGCCGGCCCAGCACGCCCCTGCACCGAGAGCGAAGACCACGCCGGCCGGGTCCAGACCGGCCAGCGAGCCGTACCCGAGCAGGAACACCCCGGCGGCGGCCATCAGCACCCAGGCGAGGTGCTGGAGCCGGCGCGACAGCACCGCGGCCAGGCCCAGCGGCCCGAGGAACTCCACGTGACCGCCGCACCGATAGGCATCCGCGCGAGCGCCTCGTAGAACAGCCCGTTCATCGCGGCTAGCGAGAGGCCGAACCCTGCGATCACGGCCCAGTCGGCGCGCGAGCGGCCCCGCCAGCGGGGGCGGACCAGCAGCACCAGGACCAGCGCGGCGCCGCACAGCCGGAGGGTCACCCATGCCGGGCGGGCCGGCCCTGTCGAACATGGTCGCGGCCAGGGCGCCGCCGAACTGCACCGCGAGGATGCCGCCGAGCACCATGCCGACGGCCCCGCCCTGTCCGGGCGTGGACCAGCGGCGCAGCGCGAAGGTGCTGCCGTCGGCGGCATTGGCCGGTGATGAGGTGCCCATGGTGGATGCGGTCCCGGGAGCGGGGGTCGACACTCCTGACGCTAATACCTGCTGATGACACGGATCTGGCGTGCCGCCGCGCACAGGCTGGCCAGATCGGCCCCCTGCGGATCCTCGAGGAGGGTGCCGGACAGCAGCGACTGCGCCGACCGCAGCCGTGTCGACTTGCCCTCCTCCCAGCGGGCGACCCGCTCGTCGCCCGAGAGTGCCTCCGGGGTCGTCGTCAGGACGTCGGCGGTCGCGCTGCGCAGCGAGGCGTAGAGGTCCTCGCGCAGAGCGAGCCGGGCGAGCGCGTGTGAGCGGTCGCGGCGATCCAGGCGGGACACCGCCGTCAGGTGCGTGTGGACGCGCAGCCGTGACGACGTGACGAAGTAGATCTGCGCGACCTCGGGAAACGGCCGGTCGAGCCGGTGCGCGAGGTCGGCGATGTCCAGGTACGGGAACAGGTGCAGCAGGTCGGCGACCCGGCGGGCGAGGCCCTCCGGCGCTCCGGAGGTCACGAGGGCGCGGGTGCGGTCCTCGAGGTTGCCCACCTCGTCGCCGCGCAGCCAGCCGCGCAGGTCCGCCAAGTGGGCACGCACCGGACCGCGGTAGTGGTGCACCGCGTCCTGGACGTCGAGCGGCAGGGGCCGCTCGCCGGTGAACCAGCGGGCGGCGCGGTCGAGCAGGCGGCGCGTCTCCACCGCGAGCGCGTCGGTCCCGGTGGCGGGGGTGTCCTCCGCGGCGGCACGGATGTCCGCGAAGACCTCACCGAGGCCGAACACCGACGTGGCGGCGTCGAAGGCCCGCGCCGCGTCGGCGGGCCCGGCCGCCGTGTCCTCCTTGATCCGGAACACGAACGTGATCCCTGCGGTGTCGACCATCTCGTTCACGATCGTCGTGGTGGCGATCTCGCGCCGCAGGGGGTGCGCGTCCAGGTCGTCGCCGTGCGCATCGACCAGCACGCGGGGGAAGTACCGGCGGAACCGCTCGCGGGCCGTCGGTTCGTCCGGGACCGTCGTCGCGAGCAGACGCGCACTGAGGTCGTTCTTGACCAGCGCGGTCAGCTGCGCGAGCTCTGGGGAGGTCAGCCCGCGGCCCTCGCGCTCCAGCGCGGCGAACTGCGCCGGCGTGGGCAGCAGGTCGACGTCGCGGTCGAGGACACCGGATTCCTCGAGCTCGTCCACCAGACGGGCGTGGAATCCCAGCATGTCGGCCGCCTCGGCGCGGTTGGCCCCCATCAGCTCGTTCTGGCCGGCGTTGTGCCGCAGCACGCGACCGGCCACGGCGTCGGTCATCGCGGTCAGGAACGTCCGCCTGGCCGTGTCGGTCAGGGCACCCTCCTGACCGGCCGGTCCGAGTGCGATCTTGATGTTCACCTCGTGGTCGGAACAGTCCACACCGGCCGAGTTGTCCATCGCGTCGGTGTTGACGCGGCCCCCGGCACGGGCGAACTCGATGCGTCCCCGCTGGGTGACGCCGAGGTTGCCGCCCTCGCCGATGACCCGGACGCGCAGGGCCGCTGCGTCCACCCGGACGGGGTCGTTCGCCTTGTCGCCGCAGTCGAGATGAGACTCGCTCCGGGCCTTGACGTAGGTGCCCACTCCGCCGTTCCAGAGCAGGTCCACCGGGGCCAGCAGGACGGCCCGGACGAGCTCGTGCGCGGTCATGGTCGTCACCGTGGCGGGGAGCCCCAGACGCGCGCGGGCCTGAGGGGTGAGCGGAACCGACTTGGCGGTGCGGGGCACGACGATCGCCCCCTCGCTCAGCACCGCCGGGTCGTAGTCCGCCCAGCTGGATCGCCCCGAGGTGAACAGGCGCCGTCGCTCCTGGTATGAGCGCTCGGGATCAGGGTCGGGGTCGATCACGACGTGGCGGTGGTCGAAGGCGGCCACCAGCCGGATCCGGTCCGACAGCAGCATCCCGTTGCCGAACACGTCTCCGCTCATGTCGCCGATGCCGCTGACCGTGATCGACGCGACATCGATGTCGACGCCCAGCTCCCGGAAGTGGCGCCGGACGCTCTCCCACGCCCCGCGGGCCGTGATGCCCATGGCCTTGTGGTCGTAGCCGACCGTGCCGCCGGAGGCGAAGGCGTCGCCGAGCCAGTAGCCGCGCCCGGTCGCCACGTCGTTGGCGATGTCGGAGAAGCGGGCGGTGCCCTTGTCGGCCGCCACCACGAGGTAGTAGTCGTCCCCGTCCCGGCGGCGCACACCGGGTGCCGGCACGACGTCGCCCGTGCGCACGTCGAGGTCGTCGGTGACGTCGAGCAGGCAGGCCACGAACTCGCGGTAGCCGGCCTCCACGTCCGCGGACGACGGCGACGGGCGCTTGACCACGAACCCGCCCTTCGCACCGGCGGGCACGATCACCGCGTTCTTCACCGCCTGCGCCTTGACCAGGCCGAGGACCTCGGTGCGGTAGTCGTCGAGCCGGTCGGACCACCTCAGCCCGCCCCGGGCGATCAGGTCGAAGCGCAGGTGCACGCCCTCGAGCGCCGTGCCGTGCACGTAGACCTCGAACCGGGGACGGGGCTTGGGGAGGAAGTCGATCGCCGTCGGCGTCAGCTTGATCGCCAGCGCCCGCCCGGGGCGGTGCCGGGTGCTCCAGAGGTTGGTCCGGGTGGTCGCCCGGATGCAGGTGAGCAGCGATCGCAGGATGCGGTCGGCATCCAGGCCGGCCACCGCGTCCACGGCGCGCGCTGCGACGTCGTCGGCTGCCGCCGTGTCCGGGGGCGTCGGTCCGACCGGACCCAGGAGTGCGTCGAACAGCGCCACGAGCGCCCGCGCGGACGCGACGTTGTCGGTGAGCACCTTCTGCATCGAGGCCCGGGTGTAGGGCAGGCCGGACTGCCGGAGGTACCCGCAGTAGGCGCGCAGCACGCCGACCCCACGGCGATCCAGGCCGGCAGCCAGGACGAGCCGGTTGAACCCGTCGACCTCGGCCTCACCGGACCAGGCCGCCGCGAAGGTGTCCACGACCCGTGCGACGTCCTCCTCGCTGATCCCGGTGGTGGTCGGCAGCGAGACGGCGAGGTCGTAGACGCGGGCCACGTCGCCTCCCGGGAGCTGCAGCAGATGGGGACGCTCGTCGATCGCGTCGATGCCGAGGCTCTGCAGGATCGGCAGCAGCCGGTGCAGGGGGGCCGACGTGCCGACCATCCGGATGCGGAGCCTCGCCGACGCCCGCTCCGGGCCGGCTCCGTCGACCGGCGAGGCCGGGCCGGGGTCGATGGCGACCGACATGCCGCCCGGTTCCAGTCGATCCAGCGCGATGAGGTCCTGCGCGGCCAGCGAGGGAGGGCAGTCGTGCACGTAGGTGTGCGGGAGCCGCTCGAGGTAGGCGTCCAGCACGTCGGCCGGAACGGTCTGCGCGTGCTCGCGGACCGTCTCGGTCCACGAGCGGACGTGGTCATCGACGACGGGTGGGGGGCAGGTCATGGATGTCCCTCGTGTGGAGCGTTGCGGTGTCTGCGGGCAATGGCGACGTCGCCACCCACCGTCCGTGCGACGGCCGCCGGAATGGACGGCCCCGCACGCCGCCGGTTTCCCGGAACCGGTGCCGCGGAATGCGTGTGTGCGGGTTCCTCGATCCTAGAGAGGCGCACCGGGCGGTGGCCTTCGACAACTGTCGGGAGAACCAGATCGGATTCCGCGGGACGGCGAGTGTGTCGCACCGCAGGATCTCTAAGCTCGTCAGTGCGCCGGGACCGACCGAGAATGCAACCCGTGGGCGCCGGACCGTCAGATCAGACCGCGCGAGAGAGGGTGCCCACCGGGTGGATCCGTTACAACAGATGTGCGACGCGCATTCCCCGGGACAATTCGGCATCTCGTCCATCGCCGCACCGTCGTCATTGCCACTGCGTGCGGAGGGGCAGTCAGCCGCACGCGGTGACGCACGCACCACCACGACGCACGCGGTGTGCCACTGCGGCGCACCGCTCACACCCTGCCTCGGTTGCACGACCGGACGTTGCCTCGTCTGTGACCCGTATTCGTCAGACGACTGTCGCTACCGAGACGTCTGACGACCGGGGGCCCGGCGAGCCGCGGTGACCCAGGGCGACGACGATCGTCCCCGCCGACACCGAGGGCCGGAACCGGGAGCGCTCGCCGCGCCGGGGCACCCGCGCGTCCACCGACGTGGTCGAGGGCCACACCGCCGGAACACCTGGACGTCGGCGAGGTGCTCGTCATCGACGCCCCGCACGACGCCGCCCTCGCGGCGCCCGGCTGCGTCCCACCCCGTGGACCCGGTGCTGTGGGACGTCGTCCACCTCGACACGCGCCCGACAAGAACCCGGCGGCGCCCTGGGTCACCCACCGCCCGGCCGATCGGACGGCGTCGAGGACCCCGTACCGCCAGACCGGCGGTCACCCCAGCCCGCGTCGGCACCTCGTCGCTGACCACCAGCAGGCCGCACGCCCGACCGTCGACGTCCCGGCCGACCGATCCCGGCGTCGCCGCTGGTCGCGCTGCACGTGGGTCAGGACGCCTTGACCACCAGCACCGGTATCAGGGACTTCAGCAGCACCTGCTGGACCGTCGACCCGAGCACCACCTTGCCGATCGGCCTGCGACGCCGTGAGCCGATCACCAGCAGCGAGGCACCCAGCTCGTCAGCGAGACCGAGCAGAGCATCCGCGGTGTCGAATCCCTCTGGCCCGGTGTGCAACGTCCAGGTCAAGTCGGGGAAGTCCGAGAGCTCTGCGGCCAACTGCGCGACCAGCGCAGGATCCTCGGCGCTCGGCTTGTCCACCCCCGGGATGATGCGGAGCACCGCCAGTGGCTCGCCGCGCAGGAGGGCCTCCGCGGCCGCGTTCCGCAGGGCGGCCTTGCCACGCGCGGTGTCGCTGTGCGCGACCGCAACAGTCATGATGTCTCCTGTCCAAGAATGGCGAACAATCGGTGATCAGCGAACAGCGGCAGTGCAACGCACTGCGTTGACGTTCCGTTCTCGTCGGCCGACCGGCGTCGCCCGACATCCCACCTCGCGGCCGAACAGCATGGTGGGTGGCTCTCCGCTCAGCCCATGTGCGGGTAGCGGTGGTCGGTGGCGGGGACGAAGGTCTCCTTGATCGACCGGGTGCTGGTCCAGCGGAGCAGGTTCTGCGCGGCGCCGGCCTTGTCGTTGGTGCCCGAGCCG
>NZ_JALPKP010000076.1:0-21696 GCF_051383635.1 Geodermatophilus sp. CPCC 205506
CCATCACGCTCACCGTCTACCAGCACGTGCACCCCGGCATGGGCCGCGAGGCCGCGGACCGCTTCGCCGCCCTGCTCGAGAGCTGATCCCGGCGCGCAGTATCACCCAGTTGTCACGAGGGCCTTCGAGGCCCCAAATCGGAAGCGCCCCGGCCCCTGACCTAGAGGAACACCGGGGCGATGCTGTGTCCGAGGGGCGACACGCTACATACGCACACGACTCGTGCTGGTGGCTGAAGGATGCCGATGAGGTGCCCTGCTGTGGTCAGCCGCAGGGGGCGCCCGATACGACATCGCACGAAGCGAAGGCTGTGCCGGGTCCGAGGCGGGTCATCGGCGCCCCGACCGGACCCCTCTGCCCGCTCAGAACGGCGTGGGGATGGACCGGGGCGCGGTGTTCGGTCGCCGGTACTGCCCGGGCTTCTGCCGCTTGGGCAGGGTGACGTGCGCCTTCGGCATCGGTTCGTACGGAACCTGGCTGAGCAGGTGGCTGATGATGTTCAGGCGTCCCCGCTTCTTGTCGTCGGTCGACGCGACGAACCACGGTGCCCAGGCCGTGTCGGTGGCCGCGAACATGTCGTCCCGGGCCCGGGAGTAGTCGAACCAGCGGCTGTAGGACAGCAGGTCCATGTCCGAGAGCTTCCAAACCTTGCGAGGGTCGTCGATACGACTCTCGAGCCGCCGGGTCTGCTCCTCGGGACTGACCTCCAGCCAGTACTTGATCAGGATGATCCCGGAATCGACCATTGCCTTCTCGAAGGCCGGAGTCATCTCCAGGAATCGAGCCGTCTGCTCGGGCGCGCAGAAGCCCATCACCTTCTCGACGCCGGCGCGGTTGTACCAGCTGCGATCGAAGATGATCACTTCGCCGGCAGCCGGGAAGTGCGGCACGTATCGCTGGAGGTACATCTGCGACTTCTCCCGCTCAGTCGGAGCCGGCAGGGCCACGACACGGAAGACGCGAGGGCTGACCCGCTCCACGATCCGTTTGATCGTGCCGCCCTTGCCCGCGGTGTCACGCCCTTCGAAGACCACGCAGATCTTCGCGCCGCTGGCCTTGACCCACTGCTGCATCGCGACGAGTCCGCTCTGCAGCTTCGCCAGCTCGGCCTCGTACTCCTTGCGGCCCATCCGTTTCCGGAGCGCGGCAGCCACTTGCCCGTCTCCGTCCCCACTCGGCACGTCGGCGGCTACGACGTGTTCCGCGCCTTCGGTCTTCCCCTTCTTGGACATCTCGTCTCCTCCCGCGCGGCGGACAACATCGTCAGGTGAGCCTGCTCGACGTCGCGCCGGCCTGCATCGCGCACGCGGGATGGTCATGACTTCCGACGGACGTACCCGGCACGTGACCGAGAGGCCTGGCGCAGACGCGATCCGGTGCGGGTACGGCGCGGCGACACAGACGGCGTCCGCAGCGGGTTCGCCGTCGGCCGTCTGTGGCTCGGCCGAGCGGATCTCTGCCACGGCCGACCGTCGGTCCGGATCAACGCCGGGCGGTCAGAGGTGCCGACCTCGAGACGTGCCGCGCAGCGGGCACCGTCGTGTGGTCGCTGGCAGTGTGGGCAGCATGGTCACTCTGTCTCCCATCGTCGTGGTGACCGGTGCGAACGGATTGGTGGGCAGCGCGGTGTGCCGGGCGCTCGTCGAGCGGTCGGCTCAGGTGCGCGCCGTCGTCCGCCGTGCCGGCAGCGCGCCTGCGCTCGACGGAGTCACCGACATGTCGGCGACTTCGCCGACGAGTCCTTCGCCGGTGCGGTGACCCACGGCGCCGACGCGCTGGTCACGACCGTCCACCCGATGGGCGCGTCCCGGGACGTGCAGCACCGGGTGGGCGTCGAGGGGACGCCGGTCCTCGCCCGGGCTGCCCGGGATGCCGGCGTCGCCCGGCTCGTACACGTGTCCACGACCGGTGTCTACAACGACCGCTCGGCCGGCGTCGGGGACGTGGCCGAGAACGGTGTCCTCCTGGCCGAGGGGAGCGGCGCCTACCCCGACACCAAGAACGCCACCGACGCCGCGCTCGTGCAGGTGAGCGGGCTCACAACCGTGCTGGTTCGGCCGCCGGCGGTCATGGGGGTCGGCGATACGTCGGTCTGGAACACGTTGCGATCGCAGCGGTCCGCGCGGGGGAGCGCCGGGCGAACCCGGAGGAAACCTGGGCCCGGTGCGCGTGGATGACCTCGCGGCCTTGATCGCGGACGTCGCCGCGGGCACCGTCGCGACCGCCGACGACGCGGAACGAGGACCGGTGGCCGGTGGCACTACTCCGGTCATCGTCGCGGGCAAGCTGGCGACGTGGCGGGACTACCTGGGCACGGTGATCGATGCGTTGGGTGTCGCGCCGGAGTGGACCGATGAGCCGGCCTGGACCGGCCGGCTGCTCACCGACCGCGCGCGGGCGTGGGGCTGGGCGCCGCGGGTGAGCCTCGCGCAGGCCATGGACGAACTGCGGAGCAGCCTGGCCGCCGGGAGCTGACCGACCATACCGGGTCCAGGAGCGACGAAAGGCGCGCGGTCGCGGACCGCAGGCCCTTCTGTCTGTGTCCGAGGGGGTGTCCTAGGGCGACACGCTGCATACGCACACGGCTCTCAGATGTCGTTGGCTTGTCCTCTGCCGGCTCCCAAATGCCGGCCGCAGCCCGGGGACGGAGGGAAACCGCCCCCCGGGGTGCCGACGTCAGTGCACGAGCGCCCGGACCAGGGCTCTGCCGCCGACGACGGCGGCGCCCGCCGCAGCCACCCAGGGACCGGCCACGATGACGGGGTCCAGGGGCTGGTGCACCAGGTCGGTGCGCTTGCGTCCTATCCGTGACGAGAGCCCGTGGTGGGTGAACTCGGCCTTGATCCCGGTCTGGGTGATCGGGTTGTCCGGGCGCAGGGTGGCGAAGGACTTCACGTGCTCCTCGACGGCGTCCACGCGGTCGGCCAGCATGAGCAGGAGCCAGTGCGCGGCCCGGCCCTCGCTGTAGCGGGCGTAGGAGAACCTCCGGATGACTCCGGACAGCCCCTTCGGCGGCTGCGCCGTGCCGAAGACCGGCGTGAGGAACTTGTGCTCGATCGAGCGTTCCCGTGGCCACTTCTCGGGCTGGCGGTCGGGGAACTCCCAGTGCGCGCCGGTCAGGGCCTTCTGGAACTGGAGCTTCGGCACGGAGGGCCGGTCGGACGGGTCGCTGTCCACCCCCCAGCCGGGGATGCGCGCCCGCAACTGATCGGGCGACTCGGCGATCGGCGGCTTGTGCGGTGTGTAGGTCATCGTCTCTCCCTCAGGCGGCGCTCGGGATCACGAGCGGCTTGATGCAGTCGTCGAGCTTGGCCGAGAAGATGTGGTAGCCCTCCGCGATGTCGTCGAGCGGGATCCGGTGCGTGACCAGCTCGCTGGGCTTCAGATAGCCGTTGCGCACGTGCTCGAACAGGCGGGGCCACTGCCGCTTCACCGGGCACTGGTTCATCTGCAGGGTGAGCCCCTTGTTCATGGCGTCGCCGAACTTCACGGCGCTGAACAGGGGACCGTAGGCGCCCACCACGGAGATCGTGGCGCCCTTGCGGACGGAGTCGATCGCCCAGTTGAGCGCGACCGGCGACCCGCCCTGCAGCTTGAACTTGGCCGTCGTCACGTGCTGCAGGAAGTTCCCGTCGGCCTCCGCGCCGACCGCGTCGATGGCGACGTCCGCGCCCAGGAAGTCGGTCTGCTTCTTCATCTCGAGCACGATGTCGCCGTACTCGGTGAAGTTGAAGGTCTCGGCGTGGGCCCAGGTCCGGGCCTTCTCCAGCCGGTACTCGAGGTGGTCGACGACGATCACGCGGCCGGCCCCCATGAGCCAGGCGGACCGGGCCGCCACCAGGCCGACCGGACCGGCGCCGAACACGACGACCACGTCACCCTCGACGATGTCGCCGAGCTGCGCGCCGAAGTAGCCGGTCGGGACGGCGTCGGTGAGCAGGACGGCGTCCTCGTCGGCCATCCAGTCCGGGATCTTCGCCGGTCCGACGTCGGCGAAGGGGACGCGGACGAACTGCGACTGCCCGCCGTCGTAGCCGCCCGTGGTGTGCGAGTAGCCGTAGATGCCGCCCACAGCGGTGGCGTTCGGGTTCACGTTGTGGCAGTTGGAGTACAGGCCGCGGGCGCAGTACCAGCACGAGCCGCAGAAGATGTTGAAGGGCACCATGACCCGGTCGCCGACCTGCAGGTTCTGCACCGACGAGCCGACCTCGTCGACGACGCCGATGAACTCGTGCCCGAAGGTGTGGCCGATCCGGGTGTCCGGCATGAGCCCGTGGTACAGGTGCAGGTCCGAGCCGCAGATCGCGGCGAGAGTCACCCGTACGATCGCGTCGTTCGGGTGCTCGATGGCCGGCCGTTCCTTCTCCTCGACCCTCACCTTGTAGGGCCCTCGATAGGTCATCGCACGCATCCGGTCGGCCTCCCGATCTCTTCGTCCCGACGCTCCTCACCGGTGCCCTGAGCCTTGGTCACCCGCCGGCGGCAGGCCACTCGAGGCAGCGGAAATCGGCAGTTCTGCCCATACGCGGCAATGTCGTGCTCTCGGACGTCCGGGTCGTGGTCCAGCCGGACGACAGCGGGGAGGAGATGAGCCCAGGACGCCTCGAGGCCGCCGTCCTCCCCGGTTCGCCCGTGCTTCCCTGCCCACCAGGTGCTCACCATGCTGTGGGCCGACACCGTGGCCGACTGCGCCGGTGTGCAGACCGTCGAGGTCGAGCGAGTGAGCGTGGCCCCGCCACGGACCACCGGCGACGGGGCCCGAGATGGGCAAGTCTGCCGATGGCCCCCGACCTGCTGCCTGGCTGGGCCGGAACGTGGCGAAGCCGGCGCCGGCGTCTCGGGCCGCAGGCTCGTGCAGATCACCGGTCTGCGGCAGGCCGGGAACGGTGGAGGACCAGGCGCAGAACGGTGGGGCGTCGTCCGACACTGCCGCGCCCGACGCCACGGCGTCCATCCGGAGGCCTGCCGATGTCGACGAGACGCTTGCTGGAGGACCATCGGCCCGCGGCGCCGCGAACCGGTGGCACCGGGAAGGTGAGGAGAACGGCATGCGAGTCGAGGACCTCAGCGGGGACGACGCCACCGTCTACGGAGCCGTGGCCGAACTCGAAGACGCAGCCAGCGCGCCGCACCTGAACGACATCTCGCGCCGCACCGGCCTGGACCTGGAGCGCACCCGGTCCGCCGTCCACCGTCTGCTGCACACCGAGCCCAAGATCCTGCACGAGGTGCCCGACACCAGCGGGACCGACCTGGGGCCTGTCTACGAGCTGGCCCCGCGCATCTGAACGGCGCGACGGCAGGCGCTCTTCCTGCCGCGAGCGCACGGACGTCAGGACCGTAGCGCGCCGCGGCCCGGCTCTCCGGAGGAGTAGCGGGAGACTGCTGGGACGTAGAGACCCTCCCGCTCGGCGCGCACCGCCGCGAGCGTCCTCGTCGGCGCGCCGAGCTTCACGAGCAGGTGCTCGAGGTGTGCGGCGACGGTTCGTGGGGCCACGACCAGCGTCCGGGCGATCTCGTGGTTCGAGTACCCGTCGACCAAGAGGCCGAGCACCTCCAGCTCGCGTGGCGTGAGCCCGTGCAGGTCGGACACCGGCGACAGCAGTACCACGCCACACAGGACCGCCGGCACGTCGTCGGGCGCGGCGAGGGCGGTGACCCGCACGTGGCCGCGGGGGGCGTGCGAGCCGCCCAGTGGCCACAGGAAGGACGCGTACACCTGCCCGTCCGCGATCCGCGCGCACGCTGCGGCCAGGATCGGGGAGCCGACGGCGAGCAGCAGGTCGCCGTCCAGGCCCGGCAACGGCTCCGTCCGTCCATCCCTGCGGAGAACCGTCCCGGCAGTCGCCCCGCGGACCAACCGCGCGGCGGTGAGGAGGGAGCGCATCGGGTCGATGCCCCGTGCGAGCACCGGCGCCATCGAGGTGAGGCGACGGCGTACCGCAGTGGTGGGCGGTTCCCGGTCGCCGGACAGCAGCGCCAGGAAGCCGACGTGCCGCCCCGCGGGTGCGAACAAGGCGACGGCCAGCGCCTCGTAGATGCCGGCCGGCATCAGGCACTCGGCCCAGGTCGACAGCTCCTCGGCCGGATAGGGCAGGTCCGACGGGCTCAGGGGCGGACGTGCCCGGTCGGTGCCGGTGACCTCGATGTCACGCGCCATCAGCGGTCCCGAGAGGAACTCCACGGTCGGGACGTCCAGGCCGACGCTCGCCAGGGAGTGGTAGCCCTGACCCAGCGGGTCGGCGAGCGCCAGCCATGCACCGTCGAAGGGGACGACCCCGCGGAGGACCTCGAGCAGGGCCTGCGCGCGCTCGGACGTGGTGCCGGCCGAGGTGGCGCTCTCGGCCAGCAGTAGTTCGGTTGCCTGACGCGAGCGCATGCGTGCTCCCAGAGAGTTCAGCGGTCGCGGACCTGATCCGGCCACGACCGAGCCGACTGCTCGACTGGGGGCACGGACGAGGTGGTCATACCGCGGGAAGCAGTATCACTACTGTCGGCGGCGCCTGAAAACTGACCCCCTGGCGGCAGGGTCGTCGCAGCCCGAGGTCAACCCCGAGGGGGACGACCCGACTGCCCGTGCAACTCCACCCCGCGGCGAAATGCGGCGGCGGAGGCGGGCGTGCTCTGGACGCGCCAGTCGGCTTCCTTGTCGTACTGGAACCAGATCAACCCACGGACGTCTTCTTGCGCGGCCAGGTCGAACAGCTCGCGAATCCAGGTCGCCTTGGAACCACCGTGCTCGGCGGCGCCCACCTCGGTGAGGACGACGGGGCGCTCGGACAGCGCGTGGAGGTCGGTCAGTGACCTACCGAAGAGCTCCCGCGGACTCCGCCATCCTCCCCAGGGCAGTGCCGTGCCGCCGTTGTAGCCGTCGAGCCCGACCCAGTCGACGACGTCGTCACCGGGGTACAGCTCGGCGAAGGGAGCCGTGCCGTCGGCGTGGACGTTCACGCACCAGATCCAGACGGCGTCCATCACGCCCTCGGCCGCGAACACCCGGCGCACGTGCTGCCATGCCGCGACCGCTCCAGCGGGCGTGTTGCCGTTGACGCCGGCACCCCAGGGGTAGTGGGTGGCGTTCAACTCGTGCAGGAAGCGGATGCCCAGCCGGCCGCCCCACTGGCGCACCTGTCGGGCGAAGGCGGCGATGTAGGCGTCGTGCGTGCCGTCGGCGATGCGGGCCAGCGAGTACGCCGGCTGGTCGACCCCGGCTCCCGGTGACCACGGCTCCCAGGTCAGCACCGGCAGCGCCCCGCGGGCCGCCGCGGCCTCGGCACGGGCGGCGTCGAAGGGCGCCCGTCCCTCCCAGGCCCGGTACCACTCGTACAGCGACACGGAGGCACCGGTCGTCCGGGCGAAGTCGTCGACCTCCCGGACGTCGTCCGCCGCCACCCCGAGCGCCAGCGGCTCCGGCGTCGAGCAGGTGGGCACCAGCAGCAGCACAGCCAGGCAGGATGCCAGAGCGCGGCGGGCGCGAGCCGGGTCGGGGGCATGCCACGCCGAGATCGGCCGCCTCTCACCCCGGCTGCCGTAGCACAGTCCCCGCTGGTCCGCTGGACGAGCGCAGCGACACGCCGTGTACGAAGATCTCGGAGCCCGCGCTGAGACAGAGGCACGACGGAGGACCGGCGATCGACGTGGTGGTGACAGATCCAGCGACAGCAGTGCACGCGCGGCCCGGGGCTGACCAGGATGCCGCACGAGTTCGCGCCCTGGAGGAGCTGGACGTCCTCCACACCGGACCGGAACGACGCTTCGACCGCATCACCCGGCTTGCCCAGCGGGTGTTCGGCGTCGTCAACGCCTCGATCACGTTGATCGACGAGGACCGGCAGCACGTCAAGTCCCAGCAGGCCACCGGCCTGACCTTCGAGGACGGTGCGCGGGCGGACGCGTTCTGCGACCACACGATCCGACGACCGGACACGCTCGTCGTCGAGGACGCCACCGCTGACGACCGGTTCGCCGACAACCCCCTGGTCGCCGGGCCGTCCCACCTCCGGTTCTACGCCGGGCACCCGCTGCAGGCGCCCGGCGGACAGCGGGTCGGCGCACTGTGCCTGCTGGACGACCAGCCGCGACGGCTCAGCGCGCCGGAGCGTGAGCTGCTGCAGGACCTCGCGGCCTGGGTCGAGGACGAGCTGGCCAACTCCACCGAGCTCGAGCACGCCGCCGAGGCCCAGCGCGCGCTGTTGCCGCGCACGTCGCCCGAGCTGCCCGGACACGAGGTCGCCGGTATGTGCCTGCCCTCCCGCGCGGTGGGCGGCGACTTCTACGACTGGGAGGCGCTCCCCGACGGCGACCTGGCCCTGACCGTGGCCGACGTGATGGGGAAGGGCTTCGCCGCCGCCCTGACCACGGCCGGCGTGCGAGCCGTCTTCCGCTCGGCGGTCCGGACGGCCGGGACGGCGCAGGCGCTGCGGGAGGCGGCCGCAACCCTGTACGAGGACCTGGAGCGGACGAGCACGCTCGTCACCGTCTGGCACGGCCGGCTGTCACCCGCCACCGGCCTGCTGCGCTACACCGATGCGGGCCACAGCCTCATGGTGGTGGTGCGCGCCGACGGCAGCGTGTGGCGCCCCCGGTCCGGCGGTCTGCCGCTCGGTGTCTTCCTCGACGCCGACTGGGCCGAGGAGGTGGTGCAGCTGCAGCCCGGGGACTCGGTGCTGGTGTTCAGTGACGGGCTGCTCGACCTCTACGACGGGACCCTCTCGTCGTTGGACCGCGTCGCCGCCGCCGTCCGGGACGGGGTGGACGTCCAGCACGTGATCGACCGGTTCGCCGTCCTCTCCCGACGAGTGGGCGTCCGGGACGACGTGACCGCGGTGGCGATCCGGCGGACGGCGTGACCAGTCATCGGCCGAACGGACCCCGGGCCGGCTTCTGGAGCCGCCGGACCCTGCTCCGCGTCCTGATCGTCCTGACGCTGGTGTCCGGGACGAACTACCTGGTGTGGCGCTGGCTGGACTCGGTGAACTGGAACTACTGGTGGATCGCCGTCCCGCTCGTGCTCGCCGAGACCTACAGCCTGATCGACGCGTTCCTCTTCGGGACCACCATGTGGCGGCTCCGCGAGCGTGGCGAACCGCCGCCGCCGGTCGAGGCGACCGTCGACGTGTTCATCACGACCTACAACGAGCCGATCGACCTGGTGATGGCCACCGCTCGCGCCGCCCTGGCCATCGACCGTCCGCACCGGACGTGGGTGCTGGACGACGGTGCCCGGGACGAGCTGCGGCAGGCGGCCGAGGCCGCCGGGGTCGGCTACCTGACCCGCAGCACGGACTGGGCAGATCGCCCCCGCCACGCCAAGGCCGGCAACCTGAACAACGCGCTCTTCGCCACCGACGGCGAGTTCCTGCTGATCCTGGACGCGGACCAGGTGCCCGACCCGGCGATCCTGGACCGTACCCTCGGGTACTTCCGTGATCCGAAGGTGGCGTTGGTCCAGACCCCGCAGTGGTTCGTGAACGTCGACGACTCCGATCCGCTCGGCAGTCAGGCGCCGCTGTTCTACGGGCCGATCCAGCAGGGCAAGGACGGCTGGAACGCGGCGTTCTTCTGCGGGTCGAACGCTGTGTTGCGTCGCGAGGCGCTCATGCAGATCGGCGTCGTGGGGTACGTGCGCGAGGTGGGCCGCGCGGTGCGGGTGGCTCTGGACGCCGCCGGCCGGGTGGTACGGGAGGCCCGCAGGACGGCGGCCGAGCACAGCCCCGCGGTCGTCCGGGCACTCGACGAGGTCGACGCCGCGGTCGGACGGGCACGGGCGGAACTGAAGCAGGGCGAGCCGTTGTCCGAGGTCACCTATCGGTTCCAGCAGCGGGTGGACGAGGCGGGACGCGGCGTGGTGGCCGCGGACGCCGAGTCCCTCCGGGCGGACCTCGCGGCGATCGAAGCCCTCCCGATCGCCAGCGACGATGAACTGGGCGCCGTGATCGTGGACGACGTCGCACTGCAGCGGCTGGCGGCGCGGGACTGGTCGCCCCTCGGCGCGCTGGAGTCGGTGAAGGCGCTGGTCCGGGCGGTCGACGTCGACCTCGTCGCGGAGGCTCAGCCGGTGATGCCGATGGCCACCATCTCGGTCACCGAGGACATGGCCACCGCCATGCGTCTGCACGGGGCCGGCTGGCGGACCGTGTACCACCATGAGGTGCTGGCGCGCGGCCTGGCACCGGAGGACCTGAGCTCGATGCTGCACCAACGGCTGCGCTGGTCGCAGGGCACCCTGCAGGTGATGCTGAAGGAGAACCCGCTGACGCAGCCGGGACTGAGCCTCGGCCAGCGGCTCATGTACTTCGCGACCATGTGGAGCTACCTGTCCGGCTTCGCCGCGGTCGTGTACATCGCCGCGCCGGTGCTGTACCTGTTCTTCGGGATCCGGCCGGTCCAGACCTTCGGCGGGGAGTTCCTCGCCCGCCTGCTGCCCTACCTGATCATCACGCAGGTGCTCTTCTCCGTCGTCGGCTACGGGATCAAGACCTGGCGGGGACAGCAGTACAGCCTCGCCCTGTTCCCGCTGTGGATCCGGGCGTGCACGACAGCCGTGGGCAACGTCTTCTTCGGGCGGAGCCTCGGGTTCGTCGTCACGCCGAAGGAGCGCCAGCAGGGCGGCGGGATCCCCTGGCGGCTCATCCGCCCGCAGGTCGTCGCCATGGTGGTCCTCGTGGCGGCGGCGGTGGTGGGGCTGATCCGGCTGGGGTTGGGTCTGGCGCCGACGGCGCAAGGGACGTGGGTGAACCTGGTGTGGGTGGTCTACGACCTGGTGGTGCTGAGCGTCGTCATCGAGGCGGCGCGGTACCGCGGGCCGGTGAGCGTGGAGGAGCGAGCGACGTGATCGACCTGGACACCGACGTGGACACGGACGGGGCGGTCATCCGACTGCGCGGCCGGCTGACCATGGTCAACGCAGCGGCGCTCCGGTCGACCGTGGCCGATGCCCTGGACGCTGGGCGGACACGCATCGTGCTGGACCTCAGCGACTGCGAGTTCATGGACAGTTCGGGTCTCGGCGCCGTGATCGGAGGGCTGAAGACGGCCCGACAGGCCGGTGGGGACCTGCGCATCGCCTCGCTGACCCCACAGGTCGCCACCGTGCTGCAGCTGACCAACCTCGACCGCGTGCTGCGGCCGTACGACAGCGTCGGCGGGGCCCTCGGTGGCAGCTGAGCCCGGGGCATCACTGACCGCGGCGCCCGAGCCGGCGTCCCTGGACCGGGTCCACACCCTGCTGGAGGCCGTCTGGGCCGCGCACCCGGACGTCGAACCTGCCGATCGCATGTCCTTCGCGATCGCGGTCACCGAGGTCGCCGGGAACATCGTCGCGCACTCTGGCGACGAACAGGGCCGCGAGTTCTCCGTCCGGGTCCGCGTCGATCCCGGACAGCTGGAGGCCGAGTTCGAGGACTCCGGGCAACGGGTGGACGTGGACCTGTCGACGGTCCGGATGCCGGACGAGGTCGCGGAGTTCGGCCGTGGGCTGGCGCTCGCCGTCAGTTGCGTGGACAACCTCGAGTACCGGCGCGAGGAGGAGACGAACCACTGGCGGCTGGTCCGGCGACGCGCCGGAGCGTGACGTCGGCGGGCGCGGCGGCGTCGGGCGGCGCCACCGGACTCAGCGTCTGTCCTTCGCCGACGTGGAAGTGCCGGCGTTGTCGGGGCCCGCTGGACCTCGAGGTCCACGTCGATCGGGACGGTCGAGACGGGTGGCGCACGGCGCGCCCTGCCCGCTGAACCGCACGGTGGCCCGCGTCTGCGGCAGCGTTGATGCCCGCTGGCAGCGCGGTCGAGCCGCGCTCTGCAGCCAGTGCGATTCCACCCCGGTCGTCGTGGTGACCGGTGCGAACGGACTGGTGGGCACCGCGGTGTGCCGGGCGCTCGTCGAGCGGTCGGCGCAGGTGCGCGCCGTCGTCCGCCGCGCCGGTAGCGCGCCTGGGCTCGACGGAGTCACCGAGCTCGTCGGTGAGTTCGCCGACGAGGGCCTCGCCCGCGAGGTGACCCAGGGCGCCGACGCGGTCGTCACGACAGTCCACCCGATGGGCGCGCCACGGGACGGACCTTCGACGTGCAGGCCATGCGCGACCACCCCAACGCCCGGCGCCACCTCGACGAGCTCGTGCGACTCTGCGAGGGCCGGACGAAGGGCGGTCCGGGTCGTCGCCACCGGCTGACGTCGTGGTCACCGCGCGGGCCCCCGGTCGCGACCGGGACCCGGCCTCCCCGTGCCACGGGTGGCACGCTTCGCCTGGGACCTGATGCCCTGTTCACGCCCCCGGGAGCGTTCTACCTTCGCGGGTGCCGGGTCTCCCGTCGGGGGCGGTGCGACATGACCAAGCGCCCGTATGACGTCATCGTCGTGGGAGCCCGCTGTGCGGGCTCCACTACCGCGATGCTGCTGGCCCGCCACGGTCACCGGGTCCTGGTCGTCGACCGGGCCACCTTTCCCAGCGACACGGTCTCCACCCATCTGGTCCATCCCCCGGGAGTGGCGGCGCTGCGGCGCTGGGGTCTGCTCGACCGGGTGGCCGCCTCGGGGTGCCCGCCGATCGACACCTACGCGTTCGACTTCGGGTCCTTCGCCCTCGCCGGGGCGCCCGGAACGCCAGAATCCCCGGTTGCGTACGCCCCGCGGCGGACCGTGCTGGACGAGCTGCTGGTCGAGGCGGCGGCCGGGGCCGGTGCCGAGGTCCGGCAGGGCTTCACGGTCGACAAGTTGCTCACCGAGGACGGTTCGGTCGTCGGTGTCCGCGGCCACGGCAGGGACGACCGCCGCACGGTGGACGAGTACGCCCAGGTCGTCGTCGGCGCGGACGGACTGCACTCGTTCGTGGCTCGGGCCGTGCGGCCGGAGCAGTACCGCGACCATTCGCCGCTGTTGTGCGGCTACTACTCCTACTGGAGCGACCTGCCGATGCACGGCCGCTGGGAGGCGTACGACCGTCCGGAGCGCGCCTTCGCCGCGTGGGCCACGAACGACGACCTGACGCTGGTCATCGCCGGGTGGCCGTATCGGGAGTTCCAGGCCAGGAAGGAGGACCTCGAGGGCAGCTACTTGCAGACGCTCGAGCTGGACCCGTCGTTCGCCGAGCGGATCCGCGTCGCCACCCGCGAGGCCCGCCTCGTCGGGGCCGTCGTGCCCAACTACTTCCGCAAGCCCTACGGGCCCGGCTGGGTCCTGGTGGGCGACGCCGGCTACAACAAGGACTTCGTCACGGCACAGGGCATCCAGGACGCCTTCCTGGATGCGGAGCTGTGTGCCACCGCGGTGCACGAGACCCTCTCCGGCGGACGTCCGTTCGACGCCGCCCTTGGCGAGTACCACTCCCGGCGGGACGAGCGCGTCCTGCCGATGTACGAGTTCACGCTGGAGTTCGCGTCCCTCGAGCCGCCGCCGCCCGAGCTCCAGCGCCTGCTCGCGGCCGCCTCCGGCAACCAGGAGGCGATGAACCAGTTCGCGCGGGTCAACGCGGGGGTGGAGTCGCCGGCGAACTTCTTCGCACCGGACAACGTCGCGCGCATCCTGGCCTCGGCCGAGCGGCCGACGGGTTCGCGGGAACCGGACGGCCCGGTCGCGGTCGGCTGATCGGCCTGCGGGCGGTAGCGGGCGCACGGGGGAGGTCCCCTCGCCTCGGGCGCCGTCGGCGTGCGGGGCAGGGCTCCGAACCCGGCGAAGGAGGCAGGCAGGCCGGGCGGCGCCGGGGACGGCGACACGGATGAGGCGCGCAGCGACGCGATCGGCACGGAGGCGGTCTTGGAGGACGGCGGCGAGGCCGGGCCCGGCGTGCGGCCGCGGGCTTCGGGGAGCGGCGGTGGGCATTGCCCGGACCGTCCGTGCCGCCGCCTGCTCGGTAGTCGCGCCCGGAACGCGTCGCAGCGCCGCCTCCTCGGAGGCGGTCGCGGACGGCATCGCGAAGGGCTGGTTGCCGATGGCGCTTCGGCGGGGACCGTGACGGCCATCGATGCAGTGCCGGGCTCCGGCCCGAGCAGGTGGGCAGAAATCCCACTTCGAAGTGTCCGAGGGGGGAGTCGCTACATACGCACACGGTTACGGCCGTGATCGGCAGGCGAGTCGACGGACTCAAGCCCACGACCCGCAGCTACGAGTGTCCGAGGGGCGGCAACACGCCAGATACGCACACGGCTCAACAGAGTTGCATCACCGCGCTCAGAACGTCGGTCCTGAAGGGCGTGCCGGTGAGCTAGGGAACGGTGATGACCGGGCTGCCACCGCGGGACGTGCGCGGACGAGCTCGCGGTGCTCCCGCGACCTGGCAGAGTCGGATCCCGTGTCGGGTGACCTGCCCCTGCTCGGGTTCGGACTTCCGGTGTCGGGGGGCTGGGCGACCCCGGACACGATGCGTCGCACCGCCCGTCGCGCCGAGGAGCTCGGGTACGCGTCGCTGTGGACCTTCCAACGCGTGCTCTACCCCGCCGACGGCGAGCTCGACCGGTCGCACCGCGAGGTGCACGATCCGGTCATCCCGCTCGCGTACGTCGCCGGGCACACCGACCGGATCGGGCTAGGGACGGCGACCGTCTGCGCGCCGTTCACCGCACCCGCGCTGCTCGCGAAGACACTGACGTCGCTGGATGTGCTGTCCGGCGGTCGGCTCACCGTCGGCCTCGGGATCGGCTGGCTGCGGCAGGAGTACGCCGCCGCGGGCGTGCCCTTCGAGCGCCGGGGCGCTCGGATGGACGAGTACGTGCGCTGCCTGGAGGCGTTGTGGACGCAGGACCCGGTCGAGTTCGCCGGCGAGTTCTTCATGGTTCCGCGCTCCCACGTGGGCCCGCGGCCCGTGCAGCGACCGCACCCCGCGGTGCTGCTCGGAGGCGCGGCCGCGCCGGCACTGCGCCGCGCCGGGCGGCTCGCCCAGGGCTGGATCAGCAGCAGCCGGCAGAACCTCACCCGGATCGGCGAGTGTGTCGAGACGGTGCGCGACGGCGCGCGCGAGGCTGGACGTGACCCGGAGGCCGTGCGGATCCTCGTGCGCGGCCTCGTAGACCTCGTCGACGAGGACCCTGGCGCGCAGCGCCGGCCACTCCAGGGGACGCGCGAGCAGGTGCTCGACGACCTTGGAGCACTGCGCGCGCAGGGCGTCACCGAGGTCTTCTTCGACCTCAACTTCTCACCCCGGGCCGGTTTCCCGGGCGTCGACGCCGCCGCGGCACTCGCGTATGCGGATCGCGTGCTCGACACTTTCGCGCCCGCGAACGGATCGAGCTGACCCACGGTCTCCGAGGCCGGCCCGAGGGGAGCTCGGTGCCCACGAGCGCCCGACCCGGAGCGCGCAAGCGCTTACCGACCGAGCCGTCGTCCGGCCAGCCGCCGCGGGCCGATCGCGTCGCTCTACCCGGCGTCGACCTTCGGCATGATCTCCTCCTTGAGACGCTTGAGGTCATCGAGCGTCTTCGAAACCGGCACGTCCTGGAACGGAGGCCAGAGGAGAGGCATCGTCAGCCCCACCTCCTTGTAGCGCTTGAGCGTGTCGGTGATCTGCGCGGCAGTCCCAGCCAGCAGGTTGGTGGCCTTGCCCCGCGGCGTCTGGTCGGTCTCCTCGTCGGTGATGACGAACCAGATCATGCTGGAGACCTCGAGGTCGTCGATCGACTTCCCTCGCTCGTCGAGCTCGCGCGAGATGGCGCCCCGCCACTGCTGGAGTTCGTCGGGGGTGTCCTGAATGCCGATCCAGCCCGCCAGGTTGTACTTCGCGACGCGGTTGGCTGCGCGCTTCGGGTCCTTCAGCCCGCTGAAGAAGATCGGCGGGTGCGGCTTCTGCACCGGCCTCGCGCCGAAGCCGCACACGGGGAAGTCGGCGAACTCGCCGTGGTACTCGAACAGGTCGTTGGTCCAGATGCCCTGCATGATCTCGATCGTCTCGCGCACGTGGGTGTGCCGCTTCGGGAAGATGTGCGAGGCGCTCGCCGCCGCGAACTCCTCGGGCATCCAGCCCGCCCCCACGCCGACGTTGACCCGGCCGTTCGAGAGGTGGTCGACGGTGGCGATCTCGGCGGCGAGGACGCCGGGCGCCCGGTACGGGGTGTCGGTGATGCTCATCCCGATCCGCACCTTCGTCGTCTTGGCCGCGAGCCAGGGGATGAGCGGCCAGCCCTGGTACCACTGGCCGCGGGACGAGACCGGGAGCGCCTTCGGGAACTCGTCCATCATGCCGAACGAGTGCTGCAGCTCGGCGCGGTCGGAGGCTTCCGGGACGACGATCCGGTCGAGGGTCCAGACCGAGTCGAAGTCGAGCTCCTCGGCCAGGCTGGTGAGGTCCTCGAGCTCCTTGACGGTCACCTTGTCGCGGAAGTTCGGCAGGTAGAGAGCGAGCTTCATGCGAGACGTCCTTCCCGATCGGTCACGCATTTCGACGGGCGGGGCGGGTCGGGCGGCGCCTGCGAGTATCCAGACGGCTTGCCTGCCTGCAGGGACGGTAACGTTGCTGGCGGGGCCGTAACAGGTCCCTCGACCTGCCGTCGCCGCCTTCACCCATCGCGGCCATGCGTCAGCTCGACGCGACCTCCGGAGCGTCGGCCCGGAGCCGGTCGCGCAGCTCCCGCTTGAGGACCTTGCCGTAGTTGTTCGTCGGCAGGGCGTCGACGAACCGGTAGTCCTTGGGACGTTTGTACCGGGCGATGTGCTCGAGGCACGCCTGGTCGAGGTCCTCGACCGGCGGCGGGGCGGCGCCGTCGGCGGCCACCACGAAGGCGACCACCGCCTCGCCCCACTGCGGGTCGAGCCGGCCGACCACGGCAGCGGCCCGGACCCCGGGGTGGCGGAGCAGCGCCTCCTCCACCTCGCGGGGGTAGATGTTCATCCCGCCGCTGATGATCAGGTCCTTGGACCGGTCCCGCAGTGCGAGGAACCCGTCGGCGTCGAAGCTGCCGAGGTCGCCGGTGTGCAGCCAGCCGCCACGCAGCGTCTCGGCGGTGGCATCGGGCTGGTTCCAGTACCCGGCCATGACGACGTCGCCCCGGACCACCACCTCGCCGACCTCACCGGCAGGCAGCTCTCGGTCCGCGTCGTCGACGACCCGGACCTCGACGTCGGTGCGCGGGAAGCCGACACTCTGCAGGCGCTCCCGCCACCGGGGATGGTCCCGCTCGGCGTGGTCCGCCTTGGACAGGGCGGTGATCGTCATCGGCGTCTCGCCCTGCCCGTAGATCTGGGCCAGGCGGGGACCGAAGACGTCCAGGGCGTCCTCCAGGTCGGCCAGGTACATCGGCGCGCCGCCGTAGACGATCGTCTTCAGGTGGGTCAGATCAGCGGCGGCGACGGCACGGTCGCCGGCCAGCCGCTTCACCATGGTGGGAGCGGCGAACAGCGATATGCCCGGCCAGCGACTCAGGAGGGCGGCGATCTCGTCGCCGTCGACGCCGCCGGAGTGCGGCACGACGCTCACCGCTCCCCGTGCCACGTGAGGCAGTCCGTACAGCCCCGAGCCGTGCGACAGCGGCGCGGCGTGCAGGATGCAGTCCTGCGGCATCACCTGGTCGATGTCGGCGAAGTAGCTGAGCGACGCCATGAGCAGGTTGCGGTGCGTGAGCGTCGCTCCCTTGGGCCGTCCGGTGGTGCCGCTCGTGTAGAACAGCCAGGCCGCATCTCCCGGCTGCCGGTCGACGAGCGGCGCCGGCGCCGACCCGGTGAGCCGGTCCCACCGCGGTCCGGGCGCCAGCACCGCCGCCCGCAGCGCATCGACGGTGCCGACCAGCGGCTCGACGTCCTGCGCGTGCTCGTCGTCGGTCACCACGACCGCCGATCCGCTGTGGTCGAGGATGTAGGCGATCTCGTCCGGGTGGAGCCGGGCGTTGACCGGCACGGCGACCAGACCGGCGTGCCAGATGGCGAACAGCGCCTCGAGGTACTCGGGCCGGTTGCGCATCACGAGGGCGACCCGATCCCCCGGCGACAGCCCGACGCTCTCGCGCAGGCCGGCCGCGGCGGCGGCCGCCCGGGCGGCGAACCCGCCCCAGCTCGCGTGCACCCGGTCGCCGTCTGCCAGGGCCGGGTCGTCCGACCGCCGGCGGCCGTGGCGCTCCACCCACACTGCCACGTTCATCCCACCACCCGGCCTGTGGAGGTGAAGGTAAGTCCCGGCGCCTCGGCCAGAGTATGCCCGGTCCCGGCCGGTGCCGGGCTCCTGCGCTGTCTCCGGTTCAGGGGCGTCCGATTGCTGTCCGGCGGAGTCGACGGACGCGTCGAGCCGGCCGTCCGACCCCTTACCCTCGCACCGTCGGGACCCGCTCTCCCACCACGCCGCGAGGCTCCACTGTCCATGCCCATTGGCCGAGTGCGATGAGGCTCACCGCGACCGAGGCGCGTGCGCGACTGGCCGCGCAGTACCACGGAGTCCTGTGCACGGTGCACCCCGAGCGTGGCGTCGACGCCGTGCCCGTCGTGTACGTGGTGGACGACGACGGCTACGTGGGCATACCCGTCGACCGGGTGAAGCCGAAGTCGTCCTCGCGGCTGCAGCGGGAGCGGAACCTGGAGGCCGACCCGCGGGCCGCGCTGCTGGTGGAGCACTGGGACCGCCGCGACTGGTCACGGCTGTGGTGGGTGCGGGCGGAGCTGCGTTGGCAGCGCGACGCCGCGACCGGCCGGGCGGCGGACCTCGCCGCCCGGCTGTCGCGGGCCTACCCGCAGTACCGGGACCAGCCCTTCACCCGGGTGCTGGTGCTCCGCGTCGTCGGCGTGACCGGATGGGCGGCCGGCGTTCAGTGACCGCGCCTGTCCCCCTCGACGCCGCGCAGCCGGCCTGTTGCCGCTGCCTGCATGCGGACGCGTCGTCATGGGGGAGGAGGCCGCGGCGGGCCTGACCGGATGCCGCCGGCGCGTCGGATGTGCTGCGTCGAGCCGCGGAGGGAGTGACCACGGGTGCCAGGTGTCACAGCCGATATCACGAACCGGTCGTCAGCCCGTCACCGTCGTGATGCGCGGATTCAGCGGATTCGCAGATGCCGGACGCGGATGGGTGGTACGTGCCGACGCCGGTGCGCCACTCTGCATGTCATCGACTCCCGTCCGGGAGTCGTGGGCCGGGTCGATGGCGGTGGGCCCTGGTCCGACGCTGGAGGTAAGGAGCGTCCGGTGGCCGACACGATGCGTGCTTTCGTCATGACCGAGGTGGGCAAGACGGCAGTGGTCGAGAAGCCCATTCCCACGCCCGGACCGGAGGAAGCCGTCGTCCGGACGACGACGGCCCTGATCTGCACGTCGGATGTGCACACCGTCCGGGGTGCCCTTCCCGTCGAGAACGGCCGGACGCTCGGTCACGAATCCGTCGGTGTCGTCCATGCGCTGGGATCGGCGGTATCCGGGTTCAGTGAGGGGCAGCGGGTTGCGGTGAACGCCGTCACACCCTGCTTCCGCTGCGGCTACTGCCAGCGCGGGTTCACCAGCCAGTGCGGGGGCGCACTCGGGGGGTACAGGTATACCGCGCAGATCGACGGCAACATGGCGGAGTACTTCATCGTGCCCGCGGCCGCCGCAAACCTGACGCCGATCCCGGAAGACGTGACCGACGAGCAGGCCGTCTACACCTGCGACATGCTGTCCACCGGATTCATGGGTGCCGAGCATGCCCGCATCCAGCTCGGCGAAACCGTGGCGGTCTTCGCGCAGGGGCCGGTCGGGCTCTGTGCCACGATCGGGGCCAACCTGCTCGGGGCCGGGCGTGTGATCGCCGTGGAGTCCCGGCCCGAACGAAAGGCGCTCGCCACGAAGTTCGGTGCCGACGACGTCGTCGACTTCACCGAGGGCGACCCCGTCGACCAGATCATGGACCTCACCGGTGGCGAGGGCGTGGACGCAGCCATCGAGGCGTTCGGCTTCCCGGCAACCTTCGACGGCTGTGTCCGGGTGACCAAGGCCGGAGGTCGGGTCTCCAACATCGGCTACCACGGGGAGAACCCGGCCCCACTCCAGCTGCCGTTGGACGCGATCGGGCTCGGTATGAACGACAAGGCGATCTACACAGGACTGTGCCCCGGGGGGAGTGAGCGGATGGGTCGCCTGCTCCGGCTGCTGCAGACGGACCGGATCGATCCCACGCCGATGACGACCCACCGCTTCGGCTTCGGCGACGTGGAGCGAGCCTTCCAGATGATGGCGGACAAGGAGGACGGCATCCTCAAGCCACTCATCAGCTTCACCTGACGCGTTCCGGCATACGACCGAGCCGGCACCGGACCAGGCCGTCGACCGGTGTCCCCCATGGGGCTCCACGGCGAGCGGCGGTGAGCTCAGGGTGTCACCGGGTCAGAACGGTGCCACCATGCAGGGCTTCAGGGAGCGACAAGAGAACCCCAAGGCTCTGGAGCCGTGAGGGTTCGACTCGGTGTCCGAGGGGGGACTTGAACTCCTGTAGGTGGGACGGCATCCAGAAGCCCTGAAGCGCCCTGACCAGCACATTTGTCCTTGGCCGGTGCCGGCGACGACCCCTCAGATACGTCCGAATACCGCCAGATGCACCGTCGGCGGTATCACGCGAGTATCACGAGCCCGGGTGCCTGGCCGGAGGGGGACCTCCGAGAGGTCCCCCTCCTCGCAGTGAGAAGCCGTCCCATCGGCACGCAGCCACGACGTGAAGCCGTCGACCCCACGGCCTGCCATCGCGGGAAGCCCCCCCCCGGACGACCCATCGGTCCCCGGCAGGTCCGCCGCCTACCGGTCCTCGGAGTTGGCGCCGTGTGCCTCGGTGAGGGCGTCGTCGACTCGAACCCCCAGGGCGGCCAGTAGGGGGAGCCGGGGGATCAACACTCGTCGCCCGAGCCGTAGAGCCGGCAGGTCCCCGTTCTCGATGGCGCGAGTCACGGTCCGCACGTCGACTCCGAAGACCGAGGCCGCCTGCGCGAGGGTGACGACGGCGGAGCGGCTGGACAGGAGGTCCTCGAGGTTCACCGCAACTCCTGGGCAGGTCCGGGATGCCGGGCTGCCCGGCGCTGCCCGTCCCATCGATCGTGGAGGAGCGGCCTCCGGACAGTCTCCAGTTCCGCCGTCGGAGCCGTAGCTGGGTGTGCCGCTGTGGACTGGAGATCTGGAGCCCTCGGGCTGTGCAAACTGCAGAAGTACTGGAGGCTGCGGCTGAGCGCAGCTGTTGGGCTCCTGTTGCGTGCGCCCGTCTCCTGTAGGCCTCCAGTAGGGGCTCCAGTTGTCGTGCCAGGCATGGGAGGTCGCGGTCGTAGATGCGACCGTCGTTCAGCTGGGTGGCGAGCTCACCGAGCAGCCAGGGCCACTCGCGACGGGTCGGCGTGATCGGGAACCGGACCTCGACGCGGCGTTCGACGACCTCCACCGCGGACAGGCCGAGACGGCGGCCCGGCCCTGCTCCCAGGCTCGGTGCCGGCAGGTGGCCGAACACCACTTCGGAATCGGTCCCCGACTTCGCGGCGGAATGGGTCCACCACACCACGCACAGGTCATGGCGGCGGTCCGTCGTTCGGGGCCGTGTCCGGTGGGCTTGGGGTCGGAGCGGGCCACCTGGGTCGGAGCGCGCTGGACCTCTTGACGCCGTCGACGTTCGCGCTCCCGCCGTCGTGCGCGGTATTCGGGGCTCCCGCTGTTTCCCATGCTCACGAGGCTGCAGAGGAGCCTGCAGTAACCCGTCACCACGAGTTCCGAGACCCGAGGTGCAAAGGTGTAACGGTTGCGATCTTGATCGCTGCCCTTGCTGATGAGAATGCTGTCGGGGTCCGGCGACG
>NZ_JALPKP010000077.1:0-20156 GCF_051383635.1 Geodermatophilus sp. CPCC 205506
CGGAGTCGCGGGAGGCCCGCTGGCCGGCGGTGCGTGCGGCCTCCGCGGCGGCGTGCCGCTCGGCCGCCTCCCGGGCCGCCTGCGCCTCGGCGGCGGCCAGCCGGTCGTACTCGGCCCGGAAGCGGGCGACCTGGGCGTCCAGATCGGCCTTCTGCGCGGCCACCCGGTCGACCAGGGCCTGCGCCTCGGCCTGCGCCTGCACGGCGGCGGCGCGGGCCCGGCCGGCCTCGTCGGTGGCCTCCTGGGCTCCGCCGAGGACGCCGTTGTTGTGGTCGGCGATGGTCTGCAGGGTGCCCACCCGGTCGAGCAGCTCGTCGGGCGAGTCGCTGGTCAGCATCGCCGACAGGGTGGTGAGCCGGTCGCCGGTCCAGGCGCTGCGGGCGACCGTGCGCACGCGGTCGCGGGCGGTGGCCAGCGCGGCCTCGGCGGCGGCGACGTCCTCGGCGGCCCGGGCGGCGGCGTCCTGGCTGGTCCGGAGCCGTTCGCGGGCCTCGTTGAACTGCTCGGTGACGACCTCGAGGTCGTGGGCCTTCGCGGCGACGAGGGCGGCGGCCTCCTGCGAGGTGGCCGGGTCGTCGGGGGCGGCGGTGGCGGCGGGGAGGGTGGTGAGGGTGAGCCCGCCGGCGGCGACGAGGCCGATCAGGATGCGGGGGACGGTGCGGCGGGCAGGGGCGTGCGAACTCGCCATGGCGGGCGGGTCTGTCCTCTCTTCCACGGCCGCCTACCGAGTTAGCTGACGGGTTCGGGAGGGAAGTCGCCCGGCGCCCTGCGGCCTGGAACAGACCGCGGGGCGCTTCACCCCAGTACTGCGGTGGGTCCCCGGTCCCTGGAGCCGGCGAGACGGGCCGGCACAGGGTTCGGCGGCGCCCGGCCGGTGTCACCAGGAGGTGACGGAACGACCCGTCCGGACGCGGTCACGCTAGGGGCGTTGCCGATCCGTGACCAACGGGGTGCCGGTTCCGCGGAGGTTCGGCCGCGACACCCCGGTCGGCGGTCACCCACCGTAATGACACGGAGCGGTCAGAGGTTGCCGCGCCGCTCCTGCTCGCGCTCGATCGCCTCGAACAGCGCCTTGAAGTTGCCCTTGCCGAAGCCGAGCGAGCCGTGCCGCTCGATCAGCTCGAAGAAGACGGTGGGCCGGTCACCGGTGGGCTTGGTGAAGATCTGCAGGAGGTACCCGTCCTCGTCGCGGTCGACCAGGATGCCGCGCGCCTGCAGCTCCTCGATCGGCACGCGGACGGCGCCGATGCGGGCCCGCAGCTCCGGGTCCTCGTAGTACGAGTCCGGCGTCGCGAGGAACTCCACGCCCTCGGCCACCATCGCGTCGACGGAGGCGAGGATGTCGTTGGTGGCCAGCGCGACGTGCTGGGCGCCCGGGCCGCCGTAGAACTCCAGGTACTCGTCGATCTGCGAGCGCTTCTTCCCGGCCGCCGGCTCGTTGAGCGGGAACTTCACCCGGTGGTTGCCGTTGGCGACCACCTTGCTCATCAGCGCCGAGTAGTCGGTGGCGATGTCCGCCCCGATGAACTCCGCCATGTCGGTGAAGCCCATGACCCGGTTGTAGAAGTCCACCCACCGGTCCATCGCGCCGAGCTCCACGTTGCCGACGACGTGGTCGACGGCCTGGAACAGCCGCCGCGGCACCCCGGGGCGGCGCACCAGGGACGACGTCCGGGCGACGTAGCCGGGCAGGTACGGGCCGGTGTACCGGGAGCGGTCGACCAGCGAGTGCCGGGTGTCGCCGTAGGTGGCGATCGCGGCGATCCGGACGGTGCCGTGCTCGTCGGTCACGTCGTGCGGGGCCTCGAGCACCGTCGCCCCCTCCGCCGCGGCGTGCGCCACGCACCGGTCCACGTCGGGGACGGCGAGGGCGATGTCGACGATCCCGTCGCCGTGCCTCCGGTGGTGGTCGGCCAGCGGGCTGGCCGGGGAGTACGCCCCGCGGACGACGAAGCGCACCGCGCCGGAGGTCAGCACGTAGCTGCGGGCGTCGCGGTCGCCGGTCTCCGGGCCGGAGTAGGCGACCAGCTCCATGCCGAGCGCGGACTGGAAGAAGTGCGCGGTCTGGGTGGCGTTGCCGGCGATCCAGACGAGGGCGTCCCAGCCGCTGACCGGGAAAGGGTCGGTCGCGGCGTCGTGCTCCACCAGGCCGACGAGCTGGCGCAGCTGCTCGGCGGTGAGCTCGGCGAGCCGCTCCTCGTCGGTGAGGGTCTGCTCGAGGGTCCCCGGGTGCTGCGAGGCGGTCATGGCGCTCTCCCGTGTGGTCCGTACCTGGCGATGGTGCACCCAGCTCACCTCGACGCGCCGGGGATGGGCAAGATGACTCGATCGAGCTGGCCGATCCGGCCAGTTCCGGGGCGGTGTGGCGACTCGGGCTGGCCGGATCGACCAGCTGGGACGGGAGGAACGGTGGCCGACCGGCTGGACGCGCTGGACCTCGCGGTGCTCACCGCGCTCACCGAGCAGCCGCGGGCCGGCGTGCTGGAGCTCTCCCGCCGGCTGGGGGTGGCCCGCGCGACCGTGCAGGCGCGGCTGCGGCGGCTGGAGGAGACCGGGGTGGTCACCGGCTACGGCCCGGACGTCGACGTCGCGGCGGCGGGCTTCGGCGTGCAGGCGTTCGTGACCCTCGAGATCGCGCAGGGCGCGCTGGACGACGTCGCCGAGGACCTGCGGGCCATCCCGGGGGTGCTCGAGGCGCACGCGACCACCGGCTCCGGGGACGTGCTGTGCCGCCTCGCCGCGGAGTCGCACGGCGCGCTGCAGGAGACCCTGCTGCGGCTGGGCCGGTCGCTGTCGGTGGTGCGCTCGACCAGCGTCGTGGCGCTGTCGGAGCTGGTGCCGCGCCGCGTGCTGCCCCTGCTCGCCTCGGGGACGCCGCGGCCGGCCGGGCGGGCGCCGGGCTACCGCGCCGGGGCGGCCGGGGACTGAGCGACGGGGACGCCGGTGGACCGCGGCAGGGCGAGCGCGGCGGCCAGCCCCAGCCCGAGCACGGCGGTGCTGACGGCGAAGGCCACCTGGTAGGAGGCGACGTCGGTGAGCCAGCCGGCGGCCAGGGGACCGACGATGGCCCCCAGGTCGGCCGACATCTGGAACACGGCGACCACCCGGCCGCCCCGGACCGGGCTGAGGTCGCCCACCAGCGCGGCGGGCACGCTGGACAGCAGCGAGGCCGAGAGCCCGAAGACCGCCATCGACAGCAGGAACGCCCCGATCGCCGGCGGCAGCACGAGCACGGCGGTGGAGGCGGTGGCCAGCGCCGTCCCCAGGACCAGCGACGGCCGCCGTCCCCACGCGTCGGCGAGCCGGCCGGACCGCAGCAGGCCCAGCGCCTGCGCGAGGGAGCCGACGAGCAGGCCCACGCCGGCCCAGGCGACGCTGCGGCCCAGCTCCTCGGTCACGTACAGCGGCACCAGCGAGTTGCGGACGCCGAACACCACCCAGCCGACGCCCAGGTTGGCCACCAGCGCGGCCAGGTAGACCCGCGAGCGGAAGGCGGCCCGCAGCGGCAGCGGGCCGGGCTCGAGCCCCGGGGCGCCGGCCGGCGCGGGGACGCCGGGGGCCGCCGGTGCGGTCGGCGAGCGGAGGAAGAAGGTGCTGACCGCGCCGGCGACCAGCAGGAACCCGGCGTAGATCAGGAACGGCAGGCTGGGGGAGAGCTCGGCGAGCAGCCCGCCCACCGCCGGGCCGGCGATGCCGCCGAGGATGAAGCCCCCCTGGTACGTCGCGGCCGCCCGGCCCCGGTGCGTCGGCGGGGAGACCCGCAGCAGCAGCGACAGCGCGGCCACGGTGAACATGGCGCTGCCGATCCCGCCGGCCGCGCGCAGTCCCAGGAAGAGCGGGAAGGACCCGGCCAGCCCGGCCAGCCCCGTCGTCACCGCCACCGTGAGCAGCCCGATGGTGAGGACGACGCGCTCGCCGAACCGCTCCACCAGCGAGCCGCCGCTGAAGGCGGAGACGAACCGGAAGAAGGCGAACGCGCTGACGGCCAGGCCGACCGCGGTCGCGCCGACGCCGAAGGACCGCGCGAACAGCGGGATGGCGGGGGCGACGATGCCGAACCCGAGCGCGACCACGAAGGCCACGACCGACAGCACGCCGACCTCGCGGGGCAGCTCCCCGGTACCCCGCAACCGCACGAGGACCGATGCTCGCACGCGGCCCGGTCACCCCTCCGGAGGGGAGCGCGCCGCCGGGTGGTTGTCTCCTGGTGAGGCGCACGACACAGTTGGGGAGTGGATGCCGTCGGGGGGGACGGGCACGAGCCGCCGAGCGGCTCGTTCCAGGTGGTGGACGAGGCCGGTGGGCCGGTGCTGCACCTCCATGGGGACGTCGACGCCCCACTGGTGCAGCGGATGAGCCGAGCCGGGGTGGACGAGCGCGACCTGGTCGCGGTGCACGTGGCGGGACTGCAGTTCATCGACTCGACCGCGCTGTCGATGCTGGTCCGGTGGGCCCAGTCCGCGGCCGGCGCCGGGCGGCCGGCGGTCATCCGCCACCCGACGCCGCGCTTCCGGCAGGTGCTGGAGCTCACCGGGCTCTCGCCGCTGTTCGTCCTGGAGGACCCCGGCGCCTCCTGACCGGCTGCCCCGGGGACGGCGCCCCTGACCGACCCCTAGGCTCGGCGCCCGTGCCGCAGTTCTCCTTCGAAGGCCGGTCCCCGCAGGTGCACCCGGAGGCGTGGGTGGCGCCGACCGCGACCCTCGTGGGCGACGTCGTCGTCGAGGCCGGCGCGTCGGTCTGGTACGGCGTGGTGCTGCGCGCCGACTTCGGCCGGATCGTGATCCGGACCGGCGCCAACGTGCAGGACAACTCGGTGCTGCACGGCGGGGAGGACCCCGAGACCGAGGTCGGCCCGGGGGCCACGGTCGGGCACATGTGCGTCGTGCACGGCGCGGTGATCGGCGCCGAGGCGCTGATCGGCAACGGCGCGACGGTGCAGGACGGCGCCCGCATCGGCGCCCGGGCGCTGGTCGGGGCGCACAGCCTGGTGCCGCCCGGCATGGCGGTGCCCGACGAGGTGATGGTGCTCGGCGTCCCCGCCCGGGTGCGTGGACCGCTCTCCGACGGCGCCCGCGGCTGGGTGGCCGGCAACCCCGGGATCTACCGGGAGCTGGCCCGCCGGCACGCCGCCGGGGTGGCGGAGATCTCCTGAGATCCTCCGCGCGCCGGGGAGGGTCGTCATGTCGTCATGACGTATGGTTCCTCGCGACCCGGCCCACGACCCCAGGGAGCAGCCGGTGCGCATCGGGATCCTGACCGGCGGGGGCGACTGCCCCGGCCTCAACGCCGTCATCCGCTCCGTCGTCCGCACGGCGACGACCCACTACGACAGCGAGGTGCTCGGCTTCCGCGACGGCTGGCGGGGCCTGCTCGAGGACCGGACGACGCCGCTGGACGTCGCGGCCGTCGACGGGCTCCTCACCCGGGGCGGGACGACGCTCGGGTCGGCCCGCGTGGCTCCGGAGAAGCTGCACGCCGGGCTGGCGCAGATGAAGGGCGTGCTCGCCGCGCACGGCGTCGACGTGCTCGTCCCGATCGGCGGCGAGGGCACGCTGACCGCGGCGCACCTGCTCTCGCAGGCCGGCGTCCCGGTGGTCGGCATCCCCAAGACCATCGACAACGACATCGACGGCACCGACCTGACCTTCGGCTTCGACACCGCGGTCAGCATCGCCACCGACCTCATCGACCGGCTGCACACCACCGCGGAGTCGCACCAGCGGGTGCTGCTGGTCGAGGTGATGGGGCGGCACGCCGGCTGGATCGCGCTGCACGCGGGGCTGGCCTCCGGCGCGCACGTCACCCTCGTCCCCGAGGAGCCGTTCGACGTGGCCGAGGTGGCCACGATCGTCGAGGACCGCTTCGCGCGCGGGGACACCCACGTGATCGGTGTCGTCGCCGAGGGCGCCCGGCCGCTGCCGGACACGATGCGGGTCCGCGACGGCGGCGTCGACGAGTACGGCCACCGCCGGTTCACCGGCGTGGCCCAGCAGCTCGGCGACGAGCTCGAGCGGCGCACCGGCAAGGAGGTGCGCACCACCGTCCTCGGCCACGTGCAGCGCGGCGGCACCCCGACGTCGTTCGACCGGGTGCTGGCCACCCGCTTCGGGCTGCACGCCACCATCGCCGCGCACGAGGGCCGGCACGGGCAGATGGTGGCGCTGCGCGGCACCGAGATCGAGCTGGTGCCGCTCGCCGACGCCGTCGCCCGCCTGAAGACCGTCCCGCCGCGGCGCATGGCCGAGACGGGCGCCTTCACCGGCTGAGCGGCGACGGCGCCGGGCCCCCGTTGCCCGGCCGGGTCGATAGCGTCCTCCTCCTGCGACGACGCGAGGAGGCCGCCCGTGCCCGAGACGACGATCCCCGGCGCGACCAGCGCGCCCGAGCTGCGCGCCCACCTCGCCGTGCCGCCGGTCGGGGACGGTCCGTGGCCCGGCGTGGTGGTCGTCCACGAGGCGTTCGGGCTCACCGACGACGTCCGCGCGCACGCCGACCGCCTGGCCGCCGCCGGCTACCTCGCCGTCGCCCCGGACCTGTTCACCGCCGGCGGCGCGGTGCGCTGCCTCAAGCGCACCTTCGGCGACCTCTTCCGGCAGGAGGGCGCCGCCTTCGGTGACTTCGAGGCCGCCCGCCGGTGGCTGGCCGACCGCCCCGACTGCACCGGCCGGGTCGGGGTCATCGGCTTCTGCATGGGCGGCGGGTTCGCGCTGCTGGCCGCCACCCGCGGTTTCGACGCGTCGGCGCCGAACTACGCGCTGCTGCCCCGCGACGCCGAGGAGGTGCTGGCCGGCGCCTGCCCGGTCGTGGCGAGCTTCGGCCGGCGGGACCGCGGCCTGCGGGGAGCGGCGCAGCGGCTGGAGGGGGTGCTCACCGGCCACGGGGTGCCGAACGACGTCCGCGAGTACCCCGACGCCGGCCACTCCTTCATGAACCGGCACAACAGCGGCCCGTTCGCCGTCCTGGAGCGGGTGGCCGGATTCGGCTACCACCACCCGTCGGCCGAGGACGCCTGGGCCCGCATCCTGCGCTTCTTCGACCAGCACCTGCGCTGAGCGGAGTCGTCGAGGTTCGGGAACCGTCCCCCGGCGACTCCGCTACCGGGGGACGACGGCGGTCTGCCGGGACCGGCGGTGGGCGGCCATCCGGACCGGCGTGTCGGCGGTGCCGTAGCCGTCGTAGCCGCCCAGCCGCTGCACCACCTCGAAGAACACCCGGTCGCCGAGCACCTCGGTGGCCAGGTGCAGGTACCCGCCGTGTGCGTCCTCCTCGTACATCAGCCCGTGCTCGCCGATCGCGGCGAGCAGGTCGGCGGGGAGGTCGAACCGGGCGTCCAGGTCGTCGACGTAGTTGGCCGGCACGGGCAGCAGTGGCGCATCGGCCGCCCGCAGCCGGCGCGCGGTCGCGACCAGGTCGTCGGTCACGAAGGCGACGTACTGCGGCTCGGGGACGCCGGGCGCCCAGCCGCCCCGCCGCAGCGCGGACACACTGAGCGCCAGCCGCACCGCGCGGTCGGGGCCGGTGACCGCGCGGGTGCGCACCAGCCCGAACGGCGCGGCCAGCTCGGTGACCTCCTGCGGCTCGAGCCCGAGCACGGCGCGGTAGAACAGCCCGGCCTCGTCGAAGGCGTCGAAGGGCTGGGCGAGCCCGACGTGGTCCACGCCGGTGATCCCCGCGCCCGCGCCCGCCGTCTGCCCGGTCGGCAGGAAGTCGGCCGGCCAGCCGTCGGGGACGGTCCGGGTGAAGAAGACCTGCGTCCCGTCGGGTGCGGCGATCGCCGAGAGCTCGGCCTCGGCCGCCCCGCGGGAGCGGGGCAGGACCGGCGCGCTCATCGCCTCGGCCCGCTCCGCCGAACGCACCGGGTCGGCGCTCTCCAGGCCGAGGGCGGCGACCGACGCGACCCCGGTGGCGGCCGGCCGGACGACGGAGGCGTTCAGGAGCACCCGCGCCCGGCCCTGCTCCCACAGCTGCACGGGCTTGGACCGGTGCTGGCCGGTGTGGGTGAAGCCGAGGGCGCCCAGCACGCCGGCGACCCGGGGTCCGGAGACGCCGTCGACGGCCAGTTCGGTGAACGACCAGCCGGTCAGCGCGGGCGCGGCCGGGGGAGGGGGCGGCCCGGCGTCCGGACGGCGCAGCGCCAGGGACTCATCGAGCCACTGCAGCGAGCGCATCGCGTCCACCGCCGTCCGGGCCGGGTCGGACTGCCGGTAGACGTCGTTGAACACCTCGAGCGACAGCGGGCCGGTGTAGCCGGCGGCGAGCACGCAGCCGAGGAAGCCGGGCAGGTCGAAGGCGCCCTGGCCGGGGAAGAGCCGGTGGTGGCGGCTCCACTGGAGGACGTCCATCCGCAGCTGCGGCGCGTCGGCCAGCTGGAGGAAGAAGATCTTGTCGCCGGGGACCTGGGCGAAGCCGGACGGGTCCCCGCCGCGGGAGAGCACGTGGAAGCTGTCCAGGCACAGCCCGAGCGCCGGGGAGCCGGCCCGGCGGACGACGTCCCACGAGCGCTCCCAGGTGGACACGGAGGTGCCCCAGGCCAGCGCCTCGTAGGCGATCCGCAGCCCGCGCTCGCCGGCGCGGGCCGCGGCGGTGGCCAGCTGCTCGGCCAGCCGGTCGGGGTCGTCGACCGCGTCGGGCGACACCGACGAGCAGACCAGCACGGTGTCGACGCCGAGCGCGGCCATGACGTCGAACTTGCACTCGGCCCGGCGCAGGTTGCGGGCGAACCGCTCCGGGTCGGTGGAGTCGAGGTCGCGGAAGGGCTGGTACAGGTCGATCGAGAGCCCGAGGTCGGCGCAGCGCCCGGCGATCTCCCCCGGCGACCACGGGGAGGCCAGCAGGTCGGGCTCGAACACCTCGACGCCGTCGAACCCCGCGGCCGCCGCCGCGGTCAGCTTGTCCTCCAGCGTGCCGGAGAGGCAGACCGTGGCGATCGCGCGCCGGCGGGCGGGCCGTTCAGCCGACACGGACGTCGCGCTCCGGTCCGGCGACCAGCGTCGTGAAGTGCGCCAGCATCCGCTCGGCATCGGGCTCCACGCCGGTGAACAGCCGGAAGGCGTCGACGGCCTGGAAGACCGCCATGCCGCCGCCGTCGAGCACCTGGCAGCCCAGCTCCCGGGCGGTGCGGACCAGCTCGGTCTCCAGCGGGCGGTAGACGATGTCGGCCACCCACAGGCCGGGGCGGAGCAGGCCGGCGTCCAGCGGCAGGCCGGGGTGCGCCGCCATGCCGGTGGGGGTGGCGTGCACCAGGCCGTCGGCGTCGCGGAGGGCCTCGGGCAGGGTGGCCGTGTCCGCACCGCTCGCGCGGTCGGCGCCGAACCGGTCGCGGAGCGCGCCGGCGAGCTCGGCGGCCCGCGCGACGTCCCTGTCGACGACGGTCAGCCGGCGGGTGCCGAGGGTGAGCAGCGCGTGCGCCACGGCGGCCCCGGCGCCACCGGCGCCGAGCAGCACGACGCGGTCTGTCCCGGCGTCGGGCAGCCCGCGGTCGAAGGCCCGAGCGAAGCCCGACCAGTCGGTGTTGTGCCCGACCGCCCGGCCGTCGCGCAGGACGACGGTGTTGACCGCGCCGAGCGCCTCGGCGTCGGGCGAGAGCTCGTCGAGGTGGGCCAGGACCATCTGCTTGCACGGGTGCGTGACGTTGAGGCCGTCGTAGCCCGCGATCCGGGCCGCGGCGAGGACGTCGCCGACGGCGGTGGCCGGCAGCCGCAGCCGGTCGAGGTCCAGCCGCCGGTAGAGGTACCGGAGACCGAGCTCGTCGGCCTCCCGCTCGTGCAGCGGCGGGGTCAGCGAGGGCCCGATGCCGGTGCCGACCAGGCCGACCAGGACACCGGGCCGGTCGGCGGGGGAGGGGAGCGCGTTCTCGGACAGGGGATGCCTCCCGGGTTCGGGCGCGGAGGGGGAGCGGGGCGGGGGCCGGTGTGATCCGGTGCACCGACGCCCCGCCAGTGTGAAACCCTCTGCAACCGGTGTCAACGACACGTTCCCCACGTCGGGGACCTCCCTGCAGCAGCGCGTTGACATTTCGATGACACCGGTTGCATAGTCGGTGCACCGCCGGTGTCGCGGCCCGGCCCCGTGGGGCCCCGGCGCCCCTGCTCAGCTCCGGAGGAGTCCCGTGCCCGAGTCCGACGACCTGCTCGCCGTCGCCCGCCCGGAGCCGGGCCCGCTCTCCGACGGCACGGCCGCCTTCCCGTTCGACCCGCCGGTGCGCGGCGCCGACGGCGAGCTGCGCTGGGACGCCCTCGTCTACGCCGTCGAGCCCGGCTACCGGCCGCTGATGCTCGACCTGCGGGTCCCCGCCGAGCGGCCGGCCGAGGGCGCGCCGCTCGTGGTGTGGGTGCACGGCGGCGGCTGGGTGCACGGCTCGCGCCGCCGGCGGGCGCCGCACCTGCACCAGAACCGGGTCGTCGAGCGCATCGTCGCCGCCGGCTTCGCCGTCGCGCTGGTCGACTACCGGCTGGCCGCCGAGGCGGCGCTCCCGGCCGGGGTGCTCGACGTGCAGGCCGCCGTGCGGTGGCTGCGGGCCCAGGCCGGCCTGTTCGGTCTCGACGGGTCCCGGGTCGCCCTGTGGGGCGAGTCGGCCGGGGCGCACCTGTCCCTGCTGGCCGGGCTCTGCCGCCGGCTGGAGGCCGAACCGCCGGTCGGCGAGGCCACCGACCGGTCCGCGGAGGTGCAGGCCGTCGTCGACTGGTACGGCCCGTCCGACCTCGTGGCGATGTCGCCGTCCCCGGTGGACGCCGAGTCCGAGGAGCTGGGGGACGGCGAGGCGGGTGGGGATGTCTTCGCGATCCTGCTGCGCGACACCACCTGGACCCGCGATGAGCTCTCGCCGGTGCGCTACGTGCGCCCCGACGGGCCGGCGGTCTTCGTGGCGCACGGCAAGGACGACCAGCTCGTCCCGGTCGAGCAGAGCCGGATCCTGCACGACGCGCTGCTCGCGGCCCGGGTCGACGCGGAGTACGTCGAGACCGCCGGCGACCACGTCTTCGTCGGTGCGCCCGTCGTCCCCGAGGTCACCGACGCGTCGATCTCCTTCCTGCGCCGCGTCCTCGCCGAGCGCCGGCTCGGCGCCCCCCGGCCACTGGATCCGCAGACCGCCGACATGGAGGAGCGCATGGCGGCCACCGGCATGTGGCCGCTGCTGGAGGCCCCGCCCGAGGTGGCCCGCGAGCGCGGGGTGGTGATGCGGCGGGACTTCTACCCGCCCCCGCCCTTCCCCCTGGTGTCGGTGGCCGACGACGTGGTCCCCGGGCCGGCCGGCGACATCCCGATCCGCGTCCAGCGGCCGCCGCAGCCCACCGACGTCACCCTGCTGTACGTGCACGGCGGCGGCTGGGTGATCGGCGACCTGGACTCGCACCAGGGCAGCGCCGCCCGGCTCGCGGCCACCGCCGGCGCCGTGGTGGTCCAGGTCGACTACCGCCTGGCCCCCGAGCACCCGTTCCCGGCCGGGCTGGACGACTGCCGCGCCGTCGCCGAGTGGGTGCTCGAGCACATCGACCGGTTCGGCGGGGACCGCTCCCGCTTCGTGGTCGCCGGCGACAGCGCCGGCGGCAACCTGGCCGCGGTGCTGACCCAGGAGTTCGTCGACCGCGGCATCCCGGTGGCCGCCCAGTTCCTCGTCTACCCGAGCACCGACCTGCGCGGCGACACGAGCGCCGACGTCCGGTCGCTGTACCTCGGGGCGGACGCCGACGCTCTGGCCGCCGACCCGCGGGTGTCACCGGTCCTGGCCCCCACCCTGGCGGCGCTGCCGCCGACCGTCATCGGGATCGGCGCCCACGACTTCCTCCACGCCGACACGCTGGACTACGCCGCCGCCCTGGGCGCCGCCGGCGTCCCGCTCGTGTTCCGCGACTTCCCCACGCTCGACCACGGGTTCTTCAGCTTCGGCTCGGTGTCCCCGGCCGCCGAGGCCGCCGCGGACCTCATGTGCCGGGACCTGCACCGGCTGCTGCACCGTTGCACGGCATGATCGGTGTCGCTGCGGCGCGGGGTGCCGGAGGCTGACGGAACGGGAGCACGCGTGACGAACATCCGGACGGTGGCGGCGCACGCGGGGGTCTCGCCCTCGACGGTGTCGCGGGCCTTCGCGCGCCCGGAGGTGGTCGCCGAGGACGCCCGCCGGCGGGTGTTCGCCGCGGCGGCCGAGCTGGGCTACCAGCCCAACCCGGTCGCCCGCAGCCTGGCCATGGGGCGCACCGGCAACCTCGGGGTGATCGTCCCCGACATCGCCAACCCGTTCTTCACCCCGCTCATCAAGGAGGTGCAGCGGGAGGCCCGTCGCCAGGGGCGGTCGCTGTTCGTGGCCGACTCCGACGAGCACGTGGGGCAGGAGCTCGAGGTCGCGCTGGCGATGGCCCGCCAGGTCGACGGCCTGGTGCTCGCCTCCTCCCGGCTGCCGGAGGAGGACATCCGCGCGGTCGCGGCCCTCACCCCCGTGGTCACCGTCAGCCGCGTGCTGGACGGCGTCCCCGCGGTGGCGACCCCCAGCGACCAGGGCATCGGCCAGGCGGTCGCGCACCTGGTCGCCCTCGGGCACCGGCGGCTGGCCTACCTGGGCGGTCCCGAGGAGTCCTACGTGACCCCCGAGCGGCACCGCGCGCTGCTCGCCGCCGCCGAGGGCTCCGGGCTCGAGGTGGTCGACCTCGGCTCCTTCCAGCCCCGCTTCGAACCGGGCGTCCGGGCGGCCGACCTGGTGCTGGCCGCGGACGTCACCGCCGTGCTGGCCTACAACGACCAGATCGCCCTCGGCGTGGTGAGTCGGCTCTCCGAGCGCGGCGTGCGCATCCCCGGGCAGATCAGCGTCGTCGGCATCGACGACAGCTGGATCGCCGGGCTGACCCAGCCGGCGTTGACGTCGGTGCGGGTCCCGGTCGGCCGGGCGGGTGCGGTCGCCGTCCGGATGCTGGCCGAGCCGGCACCCGGCGACGGCCGGGCGCCCCGGGAGAGCCTGGCCACCGAGCTCATCGTGCGCGCCTCCACCGGACCCGCCCCCCGCTGACCCGACGGCCGACGGCCCGCTCCCCCGGGGGGAGCGGGCCGTCGTCGCGTGGCGGGGGAGACGCACGGAGCGGGCGCCCCCGGGTGCACCGGGGACGCCCGCTCCGCGAGGGTGGGACTCAGGCGGCCGCGGAGGTGGTCTCCCGGGCCGAGGCGCGGCCCAGGTCGTTGAGCGGCACCTTGTGCGTCTCGCGCATGGTCAGCACCGCGATGGTCGCGACGACGGCCGCGGCGCTGGCGAAGATCGCGACCGGGACCCAGTTCTCCAGGTCCGGGCCGGCCAGGGCGGCGGCGATCGACGGGGCGAAGCCGCCCAGCGCGAAGCCGAACTGGGTGCCGACCGCGACGCCGGACATGCGCACCCGGGTGTCGAACTGCTCGCTCCACAGTGCGTAGCCGACGCCGCCGTAGGCGCTGTAGGCGACCCCGCCGAGCACGATGCCGAAGAGGAACACCAGCCCGATGTTGGCCTGGCTGACCGACCAGATGAACGGCCAGATCAGCACCGCCGGGCCGAGTGCGCCGACGACGAAGACGGGCTTGCGGCCGATCCGGTCACCGATGCGACCCCACAGCGGGATGGCGCCGAGGGCGACGACGTTGGACAGGATGAGCATCCACAGCAGGCTGGTCCGGGACAGGCCGATCGTGTTCACGCCGTAGCTGAGGCTGTAGATCGACAGGATCGTGCTGATGGTCGAGACCAGCGCGGCGAAGACGACCTTGAGCACGTCGGGCGAGTAGTGCCGGAACAGCTGCTTGAGCGGGGTCCGCGGCACCTCCTGCCGCTCCTGCTCCTCCTCGAAGGCCGGCGTCTCGTGCAGCGTCCGCCGGATCCACCAGGCGACCAGCATGACCACCGCGCTGAGCAGGAACGGGATCCGCCAGCCCCACGAGAGCAGGTCCTCGGTGGGCAGCGCGGCGATCGGGATGAAGACCGCGGTGGCGAGGATGAGGCCGAACTGGGTGCCGGCCAGCGTGAAGCTGGTGAAGAACGCCCGCCGGTTGGCCGGCGCGTGCTCCAGGGACATCGAGCTCGCGCTGGACTGCTCGCCGGACACGGCCAGGCCCTGGCAGATCCGGAGGATCAGCAGCAGCACCGGTGCGGCGAAGCCGATCTGCTCGTAGGTGGGCAGCACGCCGATGAGGAAGGTCGCGATGCCCATGCCGAAGAGCGTGATCAGCAGGACCTTCTTGCGGCCGACCTTGTCCCCGAGGTGCCCGAGGATGAACGAGCCGATGGGGCGGGCCACGTAGGCGACGCCGAAGGTGGCCAGCGAGGCGACCGTGGCGGCGGCCTCGTTGCCCTCCGGGAAGAAGATCTCCGGGAAGATCAGCGCGGCCGCGGTGCCGTAGATGAAGAAGTCGTAGTACTCCAGGGCGCTGCCGATCCACGCACTGACCGCGGCCTTCTTGGGCGTCTTCGGTCGGTGTGGCTCGTGTGCGCCGTCGGGCTCGACCAGGACGTCGGGCATGGGGTCCTCCTCGATGCGGGGACTGGGTGACTGGGGCGCCGGCGGGCCCAGGGGGAGACAGGAACCGGGGATCCGGCAGCGAGACTGTTGCTGCAACCGGTTTCAGTAACCGGTTGCAGAGATGGTGCTGCCCGTCACAGCGCCTTGTCAAGAGCCCGTCGCCGGTTCGTTCGGCGCGCCCGTCGTGCGACACCGGCGGGTACCCCCGTCGCCCCCGCTGTGGAGCGAGCGACGGGCCGGGATCAGTGCAGGTGAGCGCGCCAGTCGGCCGGCACCCGGCCGCGCGGGCCGGGCGCCGGCTGGTCGTGCGGGTGGGCCGGCGGCGGGGCGAGGTCCGGCCCGGTCACGGCCTCCTCGCGGCTGAAGTCCCAGAACCAGCCCTCACCCGGCTCGAAGCTGCGGATGACGGGGTGACCGGACTCGGTGGCGTGCCGGCGCGCGTGCTGGGCCGGCGAGGAGTCGCAGCAGCCGATGTGGCCGCACTGCGCGCAGCGGCGGAGGTGGAACCACCAGCCGCCGTCGGCCTCGCACTCCACGCATCCGGTGCCGCTCGGTGGCACCGACGGGTCGATCCCCGGGGCAGCGGTCATGGCGGCGTCCCTCCGTCCGGCGGCGATCCGCGCCCACGGTAGGCGCGCGACCCCGCGCCCGCGAGGCTGTCGCCCGCGCCGTGCCGCGGACTAGCGTTGCGCCGCCGGGGGCCGCGTCCGGGTGCCCTGGCGCGCCCGACAGGAGGCCGACATGGGCAAGCCCGTCCTGCTCAGCGTGGACGACGACCCCGGGGTCTCCCGGGCCGTCGCCCGTGACCTCCGCCGCCGCTACGGCGAGGAGTTCCGGGTGCTGCGGGCCGCCTCCGGCGACGAGGCGCTCGACGCGCTGCGGGAGCTGAAGCTGCGCGGCGACCCGGTGGCCGCGGTCCTCGCCGACTACCGCATGCCCGAGATGAACGGCATCGAGTTCCTCGAGCGGGCCATGGACCTCTTCCCCCGCGCCCGCCGGGCGCTGCTGACCGCGTACGCCGACACCGACGCGGCGATCGCGGCGATCAACGTCGTCGACGTGGACTCCTACCTGCTCAAGCCGTGGAACCCGCCGGAGGAGAAGCTCTACCCGGTCGTCGACGCGATGATCGAGGCCTGGCGCGAGTCGCCGGACGCCGCGTTCGAGGGCATGAAGCTCGTCGGCCACCGCTGGTCGGCGCCGTCGTTCCGGGCGCGGGACTTCCTCGCGCGCAACGCTGTCCCCTACCGGTGGTACAGCGTCGACGAGCCGGAGGGGCAGCGGATCCTGGCGGCCGCCGGCGCCGGTCCGGACGACGTCCCGGTGGTCATCACCCCGGACGCGCAGGTGCTCCGGCACCCGAGCGAGGCCGACCTGGCCGGGGTCGCGGGCCTCGGCGTCGAGCCGCAGTCGGACTTCTACGACCTCGTCGTCGTCGGCGGCGGGCCGGCCGGCCTGGGTGCGGCGGTCTACGGGGCGTCGGAGGGGCTGCGCACCGTGCTGGTGGAGCAGGTGGCCACCGGCGGGCAGGCCGGGCAGAGCAGCCGGATCGAGAACTACCTAGGCTTCCCCGACGGCGTCTCCGGCGGCCAGCTCGCCGACCGCGCCCGCCGGCAGGCGGTCAAGTTCGGCGCGGAGCTGCTGCTGGCGCGGACCGCCGTCGCGCTGGAGACGCACGGGCCCAAGCGGGTGCTGCGCCTCGACGACGGCCGCACCATCGGCGCGCACGCCGTCGTCCTGGCCACCGGCGTCTCGTACCGCAGCCTGGGGGTGGACGGCGTCGACGACCTGACCGGGCGCGGCGTGTTCTACGGATCGGCGATGACCGAGGCCGCCGAGTGCGCCGAGCGCGACGTCTTCATCGTCGGCGGGGCCAACTCCGCGGGCCAGGCGGCGGTGTTCTTCTCGCGGTACGCGCGATCGGTCTGCCTGCTGGTGCGCGGGTCGTCGCTGGAGGCGTCGATGTCGGCGTACCTCATCGAGCAGGTGGCCGCGATCCCGGCGATCTCGGTGCGCACCTGCACCACGGTCGAGAGCGCCCACGGCGGCGAGCACCTGGAGGCACTCACGGTGCAGGACGGGCGCACCGGGCAGCGGGAGACCGTTGCGGCGAGCCACCTGTTCGTCTTCATCGGCGGGGCGCCGCGCACCGGCTGGCTGGACGGCGCGGTCGTCCGCGACGAGCGCGGCTTCATCCCCACCGGGCCGGCGCTGCTCACCGAGGGACGCCGGCCACCGGGCTGGGAGCCCGACCGCGACCCCTACTTCCTGGAGGCCAGCCTCCCCGGCGTCTTCGTCGCCGGGGACGTGCGGGCCGACTCGGTCAAGCGGGTCGCCTCGGCCGTCGGGGAGGGCGCCATGGCCGTGACGCTCGTGCACCGCTACCTGGAGGAGAGATGACGGCCTCCGACGCGCGGCTGACCCCGGCCGAGCTGCGCGAGCTGTTCCTGTTCGCCCACCTCGACGACGCGCAGCTGGCCTGGGTCGCCGAGCACGCCGACATCGTCGAGTGCCGGGCCGGCAGCGACGTCTCGGTCGAGGGCGAGCCGGCCACCTGCTTCTACGTCCTGCTCGACGGCACGATGAGCATGGTCCGGGTGGTCGGGGGCAGCGAGGTCGAGACCGTCCGGACGTCGCACCGCGGCGCCTACTCCGGCGCGGTGCAGTTCTACGTCGGCGACCGGATCGCCCAGACCTACCCGGGCACGGTGCGCGCGATCACCGACTGCCGGTTCCTCGCGCTGCCGGCCGCGGAGTTCGAGGCGGTCTTCCGGCAGTGGTTCCCGATGGCGGTGCACCTGCTGGAGGGGCTGTTCTTCGGGCAGCGCAACATCACCGAACTGGTGGCCCAGAGGGAGCGGCTGCTGGCCCTGGGCAAGCTGACCGCCGGCCTGACCCACGAGCTGAACAACCCCGCCGCGGCGGCGTCCCGGGCCGCGGCCGCGCTGCGCGACCGGGTCGCCGGCATGCGGCACAAGCTGGCCCTGCTGTCGGCCGGCCGGCTCGACGGCGCCGTGCTGCGGTCCCTCACCGGACTGCAGGAGGAACTCGTCGCCCGCGTCAGCAGCGCTCCGGACCTGACCGCGCTGCAGCGCTCCGACCGGGAGGACGAGCTCGGCGACTGGCTGGACGACCACGACATCGGCGGGGCGTGGGAGCTGGCCGGCGTCTTCGTGTCGGCCGGCCTGGGCCCCGACGACCTCGACCGGGTCGCGGACGCGGTGGAGCCCGGGGCGCTGGAGGCGGCGCTGCGCTGGCTGTCCTACACGGTCGAGACCGAGACGCTGCTGGTCGAGATCATCGAGAGCACCGCCCGGATCTCCGGGCTGGTCGACGCCGCCCGGCAGTACTCCCAGCTGGACCGGGCGCCGCACCAGCCCACCGACGTACACGAGGGGCTGGACGCCACGCTGGTCGTGCTCGGCGCCAAGATCACGCCCGGGGTGACGGTGGTCAAGGACTACGACCGGTCGCTGCCGCCGGTGCCCGGGTACGCCGGGGAGCTCAACCAGGTGTGGACCAACCTCATCCACAACGCGCTCGACGCCATGGCGGGGGAGGGGACGCTCACCCTGCGGACCACCCGGGACGGCGACTGCGCGCTGGTCGAGGTCGCGGACACCGGCCCGGGCATCCCGGCCGACCTGCACCGCCGCGTGTTCGAGCCGTTCTTCACCACCAAGCCGGTCGGCCAGGGCACCGGTCTCGGCCTCGACGTCTCCTGGCGGATCGTGGTGAACCGGCACGGCGGGGACCTCCGCGTCCGCTCCGAGCCCGGGGACACCCGCTTCCAGGTGCTGCTGCCCCTGACCGAGGGAGCGGCCGGCCGGGTGTAGGGGCGCGGAGTCCGGCACGAGGGCGACGCGGAGGCACGGCCACCTACGCCGGGGGAGGTCCGCTCACCGGGACCCGGGCAGCGCGCGGCGCCGGCACCGCGGCCGGCTCCGCGGTCGCCCGGCACCGGGCAGCGTCCAGCGGCTGGCCGGCGGCGTCGAACAGCTCCGCCGCGCCGGCCGACAGCCGGGCGGCGCCGCCCCCGTCGCCCTCGGCCCGGGCCAGTGCCGCCCGCGCCTCGAGCAGCGCCCCCTGCCAGGCGGTGCCCTCCCACCGCGCCACGCTGCGCTCGGCGACCGTGAGCCAGTGGCGGGCGCGGTCCAGGTCGCCGGCGGCGGCGCAGGTCCGCGCCGCCGGGGCGGCCAGCATGATCGCGCAGAACGAGCACTGGTCGTCGCCCGCCGGGCCCAGGGTGGCCTCGGCCCGGTCGACGACCGCGCGTGCGCGCTCGGGGTCCTCCGCGGCCTCGATCATGGTCCCGTAGAGGCGCGGGAGCAGGCAGGGCGCGATCGTCGACCAGCGGGCCAGGGGCAGCGCGCGCTGCAGCAGCGGGGTCGCCACGGCGGGGTCCCCGCGGCGCAGGTGCACCTCGGCCAGCCGCTGCAGCGAGTGCGCCTCCCCGGCCGGCGCCTCCAGGGCGTGGTGCAGGTCGGCCGCCTCGGCCAGCTCGGCCTCGGCCAGGTCGAGGTCGCCCTTGAGCAGGGCGGCCTCGCCGCGCAGCGCCCCGGCGAAGGCCACCGCGTGGAGCAGGCCGGCCCGCTCGGCGGTCCGGCGGAGCTCGGCGGCGAGCTCGAGCACCTCGTCGTAGGGGGTGGGCCCGTAGAGCAGGTACTCCGCGACGCAGAGGTGGGAGTCGAAGAACCCGAGGGCGAGGTCCGCCCGCTGGACGCCGGCGCGCAGCTCGGCCCGGAACTGCTGGAACCACTCGCCGCGGTGGTGGGCCAGCAGCCCCTGGAGGTTGACCAGGTGCAGCCGGCTGATCACGGGGGCGTCCAGCGCGAGCCGCTGCCGGGCCTGCGCCACGGCGTCGTCGGCGGCGGCGAAGTCGCGCCGGTAGAAGGCCAGGCTCCCGCGCGCGACGAGCAGCTCGCCGTCGTTGCTGCCGCCGTCGAGCGGCAGCCCCTCCAGGGCGGCGGTGGCGGTCTCCAGGTCGCCGCGGCGGGTCGCCGCGCGGGCCAGCCGGGTGCGCACGCGGGTGCGCCGCACGGGGTCGGAGACGGCGGCCAGGGCCTCGCGGTAGGCGTCGACGGAGGCCAGGTCGCCGCAGGCCTCGAGCAGGTCGGCGCGCAGCGCGAGCAGCCGGCCGACGTCCTCACCGGTGGCCGCGGCGCGGACCTGGTCGAGGAGGACCAGCGCGTCGCGGTGGGCGCCCAGCGCGGCCTCGGTCTCCGCCGCCCGCAGCACCCACGGCACGGCCGCCGCGGCCTGCCCGGCCTGGACCAGGTGGTGCCCGATCCGGCCGGGGGAGCGGTCGAGCTGCTGCAGTGCCCGTGCCGCGGCCAGGTGCGCGGCCCGCCGTCCGCCGGGGCCGGTCCACCGCTCGAGCAGGGTCTCCCGCTGCAGCGCGTGGCCGAAGGTGAAGCCCTGCTCGGTGCGGCGCAGCAGCCGGGCGGCGAGCCCGGCGTCCAGGACGGCGTAGGCCGCCACGTCGTCCAGGCCGGTGAGCGCCAGGAACTCGTCGGTGTCGAACGACGAGCCGAGGACCGCCACGGTGGCCAGCGCCCGGAGCACCTCCGGCGCCAGGCCCGGCGGCAGCGGGGCGTGCCGGGGCGGGCTCGCCGGGTCCGCGGCCAGCGCCCGCGCCCCCTCGACGACGGCGAAGGGCAGGCCGCCGGTGGCCGCGGCCAGGGC
>NZ_JALPKP010000078.1:0-18742 GCF_051383635.1 Geodermatophilus sp. CPCC 205506
AGCCCTTGAAGGCGCGGCCGATGGGCGAGCGCGCGGTCGCGACGATGACGGCTTCGGGCATGGAGATCCCTTCTCAGGCTGAAAACATGACGATCGCTCTTCCGCGGCCTGATCCCACGTCGGTGAGGCGCGCGTGACGGAGATCGAGGCCTTCCCTCGTCGGGCTGCGTCCGGTCGTCGCTGACCGGACGCGGCCCGACGTCACCGGTTCGGACTCGTTGCCGTCGCGACCGCGTTCCCCGACTGCTCTGCGCCCGTGTCGGCGGGGGGCGGAGGCGGCGCCGCCTTGGTCTCCCGCTGACGGCGACTGGAGCGGCTGCGTCGCTCCCGTCCGGCCGCGAGGGCGACGGCGGCGATCAGGGCGACGCCGTTGAACAGCGCGGCTACCCACGAGACCCCGGACACCAGCTGGAGGCCCTGCACGCCGGTGGCCAACACGAAGATCGACAGCAGGGTCCCCCAGACGTTCTCCTTGCCGGGCTTGAGCTGAGTCGATCCGAGGAACACGGCGGCGAACGCCGGCAGCAGAAGGGAAGCCCCGAAGCCGAGCGAGGGACCGGTGAGCGACACGAAAAGCACCCCCGCGAGACCGGAGATCGTGCCGGAGGCGGTGAGCGCGATCCAGGCGAACCGGTCCACGGGGAGGCCGGAGAGGCGTGCTGCGTCCGGGTTCGAGCCGACCGCGTACATGTACCTGCCCACCGGGGTCTTCTCCAGCAGCCACCACAGGAAGAAGGCCAGCACCACGAGGTACAGGACGACCATCTGGAACCCGAAGAGGTCGGTCTGCGTGATCGAGCTGAAGAACGCCGACTCGGGAGGCAGCGGCTCCTCGTTGTTGGTCACCACCACCTGGAGGGCTGCCAACACCGACGTCATGCCCAGGGTGGCGATGAAGGAGTTGACCCGCAGCTTGACGACGATGAAGCCGTTGACGAACCCGATGAGGCCGCCCGCCACGATCCCAACGACGACGGCCGTGCCGGCATCCACACCCTGCTTCGTCTGCAGGATGACCGCGAGCACGCCGGCGAAGTTCGCCACCGCCCCGATCGAGAGGTCGAACTGCCCCGACACCATGGCGACCAGCAGCCCGAGGGCAGCGATGCCCGCGATCGCCTGCGTCGACGCCAAGAGGTGGACGGTCGACATGGTGGGGAAGGTCAACGGCGCCATGACGCTGAAGACGATGATGAACAACGCCCAGAGATACAGGCCGCTGAAGCGGTCCAGGCCCAGGTTGATCCGACTGGTCATGAGTCTGCGTCCTTACGGTTGGCGCTGTCCACGCGGTGCGAGGCCCGGTTGATGCCGGCCTCGGTGACATCCGGTCCGTCGAGCACCTGCGCCACCCGGCCCTCGTGCATGATCAGCACTCGGTCGCACAGGCTGGCCAGCTCCTCGACGTCGGTGGAGCTGATGACGACCGCTGCTCCCCGCTCGCGCTCGGTGATGATCTGACGGTGCAGGACGGCCTTGGCGCCCACGTCGACACCCTGCGTGGGGTCGTCGAGCAGGAGGACGTCCGGCTGCATGCGGAGCCACTTGGCGAACAGGATCTTCTGCTGGTTCCCGCCACTGAAGCTGCTCAACGGCGCATTCAGGGCTCGCGGCGGTCGCACCTGGAGGCGGTCGAACCAGCCGGCGGCCTCCGTCGACTCCGCCTTCCTGCGCAGCACGCCGCGGGACCAGAAGGGTGCGAGGTCGACGAGCGTGAGGTTGTCGGTGGCGGTCAGCTGCATGAAGCCGCCCGTCGTCTTTCGGTCGGGGGGTAGGTAGCCGACCCCGGCAGCGATCGACCGGTCCGGCCGCAGGGGGGGCAGCGGTCGTCCTGCGACCTCCACGCGGCCGGACTCCCGGGGGAGCGAGCCGAAGACCGCACCCAGGAGTGCCTCGCGCCCGGATCCGGTCAGACCGTAGACGCCGACGACGTCCCCGGCCGCCGCCTCGAGGTCCACGCCCCTGAGCGACTGCCCGTGCAGGTCCTGAACCGACAGGACCTTCCCGCCCCTGGAGTCCGCGGACTCACTGTCCTGCGCGATCGCCTGGTGGACGGTCTCGAGCTCGCCCCCGACCAGCTCGTGGACCAGCTGCCGGCGACTGACCTGCGAAACCGGTGACGTCAGGACCAGGTGCCCGTCGCGGAGCACGCTCACCCGCTGAGCCAGCGCGTAGACCTCGTCGAGGAAGTGGGTGACGTACAGGATGGCGACGCCGCCCGCTGCGGCCGAGCGGAGCATCGTGTGCAGGTGCTCGACTTCTTCGGTCGGCAGCGTGGCCGTCGGCTCGTCGAGGACGAGCACCCGGGCCGGTGTACCGCCAGCATGGAGTGCCCGTGCCACCGCGACGCCGGTCCGCTGAGCCGGGCTCAGACTGCTGACCTGGGCACCGGGACTCACGTCGAGCCCCACCGCGCTCAGCGCGGCGGCGCATTCGCGCTCGGCGGCTCCCTGCAGGATGGTCCCGAACCGACGCGGGAAGCCGCGGCCGAAGAAGAAGTTGTCGAGGACCGTGTTCTTCCCCACGAGCCCGAGGTCCTGGTGCACGAATCTGAGGCCGAGCCGACGGGAGGCATCCGGGGACCCAAAGGTCAACGACTCGCCGCCGACCCAGCCCTCCCCTCCGGGGTCGGGCTGGTGGTAACCGGAGAGCAGCTTGATCAGCGTCGACTTGCCGGAACCGTTCTGCCCGAGGAGCGCATGCACTTCTCCGGGCCCGATCTGGAGCTCGAAGGGGTGCAGGACCGTCTTGTCGTCGAAGGACTTGGCCAGGCCGCGCAGGTCCAGAACGGCAGGTTCCTGCCGGCCCGAGTGCTCGGCCGTCAGGCCCGGCGCCTCGACAGGATTGGACGAGGGGCGCGACATGGCTTACGACACCCCCCACAGCTGCAGGTACTGCTCGAGGGCGTCCTCCGGGTTGCGGTAGGGCGCAGGAACGGAGTCGACGTTGTCCGGCGTGACGATCTGGAAGGGCGGCACGTCATTGGCCTCGATGCCTTCGGCGTCCATGAGTGCGCGCAGGACCGCGTCGATGTTGCCGTAGCCGCCGACGTTGTACGGGACGGCAGTCCAGGCGGCCTGCCTGCCTGCGCGCAGCTCGGCCGTGGCCACGTCGTCGATGGAACGGCCACCGATGCTGACCTGGTCGGCGAGTCCGGCCGCCGAGAGCGCCGGCCCGATGCCCTTGGCGAAGTTGGCGTTGTCGAAGAACGCGTAGGTGTACGACGGATCCTGTCGGAGCCGGTTGACCATGGCTGGGACGACCTCGTTGGCGCCGACCTGGGTCAGGGTGGCCTCGAGGACGTCCACCTGGCACTCGGGGCACTTCTGCTCGACCTCGGCCCGGAACGCGTCGACGAACGCCGTGAGCGTCGGGATGGCCTTGACGTTCTCGAACAACGCCTTGCCCGCGCCGTTCGAGTCGGCGATGAACCAGTTGGCGAAGGCCCGACCGATGGTCGCTTCCGCTTCACAACCGAGCGACCCTGGGACGAGGGGGCCGGCGACCTCCAGCGGGCAGACCGAGCCCACGACGAGTGGCACCCCGGCCTGTTCGTAGCTGGCCAGGACCTCGGCGCCGTACGTCGACGGCGGGTTGCCCACGATGATCACGGCATCGGGGTCCATCGTCAGGGCGTTGCGCAGGGCGGCCTGGATGGTCGCCGGGTTGGCCCCGTCGTAGGACACCTCGTCGAACTCCCAGCCGAGCGCCTCGGCGGCCTCGCCGGCTCCGTTGACGATCAGCTGGGTGGCCGGGATCGCGCTGGAGGCGAAGACGACCTTCATGCCCGACGGCGGCGGCCCGGGCAGCGGTTCGGTCTGGGTGATCTCGGTCGGCGCCTCCGTGTACTGGTCCGCGATCTCCTGGGCCTCGGCGACCTCCGGGCCCGCGGCACCGCCATCGGAGCCACCGGACTGGGACTCGCCGCCCGATCCGCCACAGGCGGCGACGACGACGCCGGCCGCCACGAGCATCCCCGCCAGCAGACGTCCCCGGACTGGACGTGGCCTCACATCAGCGAGCGAAGCAGAGCGAAACGTCATCTGAGACTGCCTTTCTCCGCGCGGTGACCGGCGGGCATGGGTGTGGCGTTGGAGGAGGACGGGGACCGCGACGGAGTCGCGGAACGGATGACGCGCGGCTGCCACGACTCGCGGCCTCGTTGCCGGATCTCCTGAGTCCGAGCCGACGCGTGTTACGGGAACTGAGATCACCGTAGAGGCGTGCGTCACAGATGTCAACACTCATGTTGATGCAGTTGAGGCGCCTGAACGACCGCTGAGACGCCTGTGGCGGGCGAGGCCCGCTCACCGCCGTGCCGACTCGGCGCGCCGGCGCCGGCGATCGATCAGGACCCACCCGGCGGGATCGCACGTCCTGCGGGGAGCGACCGAAGGGCCGACGCCGCGCTCGTGCCGGGTGCCGGGTGCCGGGTGCCGGGGCAAGCCTCTCGGGTGGCGGTGCGCACGGTCGTCACGGGCGCAGCGCCGGGCGGGACGGCGTCATCGTGTCGGCGGCGGCACGGCCGCGGGGCCGCCGCCGGGCCGGCCACACCACGCGGTCGGACACAACGCGCCCGAGGGAACCGGCGGCGGAGCGTTCGACGGAGGTCAAGCCTGCGGCCCGCGGCGCGCACAGGCGTCTCGCGCACCCGCAAGCAGTGCAGGAAGGCGCACACAACAGGTCCGCCTCTGTCAGCTCCCTGTGTCACCGCTACCGACGGGCGCACCAGTCTCGGTGCACCCGACTCCGGGAACTGTGCGCTGTCATCCCGCCTGGAACTGGCGCCGATCGCGAAGCAGTCCACTGCCCTCGGGCAGCCGGTCCACGAAGCGCAGGTCGGCGCGGATCCGGAGCACCCGCTCGATCTCGCGCTGCAACTCGTCGACGCCGGCACCGGCCGTGCCCTCGATCAGGACCTGGAGAGTGTCCCGGCCCTCATGACGGTCGACGACCAGGCAGTGCCCGGCCGAGACGCCACGGTTGCGGAGGACCCGGGACACCTCTCCTGGAACGACGAACATGCCGCGCACCTTGGTGATGTCGTTGGAGCGACCGACGATGCGACGGATGCGCGGTGCGGGATTCCCACATGAGCACAGCTCGGTGATGAGCTCGTCGACGAGGTCGCCGCTCCGGAGCCGCACGATCGGCATGGCTCGTCGCGCGAAGTCGGTCACGACGATCTCCGCAGGGGACCCCTTGTCGGGGATGCGGTGCGCGCCGGACTCCGGGTCGATGAACTCCGCCAGCAGGTCCGGACGCAGGTGCATGCCCTCGCCTGCGGCACATTCGTAGGCGACCGCGCCGACGTCGCCGACGCCGTAGAACTCGCGCACGACGACGCCCGAGGCCGCGGCGATCCGGGCCTTGGCGCCGGCGTCGCTGAGCTCACCCATGATCACGGCCTTGCGCAGCGAGTGGGGCCGATCCCCGACGGCCGTGAGCAGTGTCTCCAGGAAGGAGGGCATGGCGATGACCGCCGTCACCCCCGCGGTCACGAGGGCCTCGGCGTGCTGTTCGGTGTTTCCGGGGCCCCCGGGCACGATGCCGCATCCGAGGGTGGACAGTCCTCGGTCCACCATGGTGGCCGCGATGACCCAGTTGTAGAGCAGCGTCTGGTCGACCAGATCGGCGCGCGTCAAGCCCAGGGACTCAAGGGCCACGGCATAGGCCGCGGTGACCCGCGTCATGTCGTCGGCGGTGTAGGGCATGTAGATCGGTCCGGGAGCGACGAAGACCCAGCCGAGTTCCTCCTGGGCGACGGTCAGCCTCCCACCGAAGGGCGGTGCGGCGGCAGCCGCCTCGATCATCCGTTCCTTGCTGAGGAATGGCAGGTCGGCCCAGTTGTCCAGAGACACGTCTCCGCGTTGCGCGCCCCACTCCCCCGCGTAGGCCGGGGTCGTGACAGCGAGCCGGGCCTGTTCAACGGCATGCGCCAGCTGCGTCTCGGTCACCTGGGGCTGGTTGAGCATGGGGAGACTCCGTCTGATCGATGCGGACGTACAGGGACGCCTACTCCCGTACGAAGCAGGCCACTCGCAGTGTGGTAGCTCACAGGTCGTCTGTCAACTATAGTGTTGATGGACCGCCATGGGGGCCGGCTCCCGGCAAGAGGGCCACCCGTCGGCAGCACCGCAGGGAGCTCCTCACCGCCGATCTGCGGCCATCGAGGACCTCGCGGATCAGTGGTCGTCGACGGGCCGCCCGCACTTCAGGCGGTGTGCCCCTGAGGTCGCGAACATGACGCTCGTGCGGACACCGAGCGCGCCGACCACGACACCGCGCGGCTCGACGCCAACACAGCCCGCCGGAGTCGGGCGCGTGCGCCACGGACTCAGCGGGCGCTCCCTCACGCCGGCCGCGCGTCGAGCCTCACGTCAGGCGCTCCCGTGGCGACAGGAGGCCGAGAGCCGAGTCAGTAGCTCTTGGGCATCCCGAGCACCCGCTCGGCGACGTAATTCAGCACCATCTGGTTGTTGACGGGGGCGATCCGCTGGACGCGCGACTCGATCCAGTGACGGCCGATGTGGTACTCCCGCGCGAAGGAGTAGCCACCGAACGTCTGCATGGCGTCGTCGTTCACCGCGAAGGACGCTTCGGTAGCGAGGAACTTGGCGGAGTTCGCGAGTGCGCCGACCGCTGCGGGACCCTCGGACTCGTACTGCTGAACGGCGAGATACACCACCTGGGCGGCGGCGAGCAACTGGAGGTAGCCCTTCGCCAAGGGGTGCTGGACGGCCTGGTTCTGTCCGATCTGACGCCCGAAGACGACTCGCTCCTTCGCGTACTGCGTGGCGGCGAGGAGCGCCCACCGGCCGACGCCCAGGGCTTCCGCGGAGAGGTAGAGGCGTTCGCCGTTCAGGCTGTGCAGCAGGTGGTAGAAGCCCTGACCGACGGTGCCGACGACGTCGGACTCGGGGATGACGTGATCGTGGAAGAAGACCTCCGCGGAGGCGACGGCGTGCCGGCCGATCTTGCGGATCGGCCGGATGTCGATCGTCGGCGCGTTGAGGTCCGTGAGGAACAGGGTCAGCCCGTTCCCGGCGCGCTCTCCCGGCCCAGGCGTCGACGTCCGCGCCAGGAGGAGGATCTTGTCACCTCGCAAGGCACCGGAGTTCCAGACCTTCGTCCCGTTCACGACGTAGCCGGCGTCGGTGCGATCGGCCCGCGTCGAGATCTTCGTGGTGTCCGTGCCCGCATCGGGCTCGGTGACACCGAAGGTCACGAAGAGCTCGCCCTCCGCGATCCGTGGCAGGTACTCCCTCTGCTGCTCGGGGGACCCGAAGGCCAGCAGCGTCGGAACGCAGAGCAGGGGGATGTGGACACTGCTGCAGGCGTTGATCGCACCACCACTGGCGGCCACTTCCTCCAGAACGGTGACGAGATCGCCGAGAGATCCCCCACCGCCACCGAACTCCTCCGGGATGATCGTCCCGAGGTATCCCGCCTTCGCGAATGCCTGGAAGAACTCCTCCGGGAACTCGCCATTGCGGTCGTGCTCTTCCCAGTACTCGAGGCTGAAGTCGGAGCACAGGTCGGCGATCGCCTCCCGCAACTCTGGCCGGTCCTTCTGGTGGGGGAACAGCGTGCTGCCCATGACTCTCCTCCGATGTGCCGGCGCCGCTGTCGACGCGACGTCGCTGCGACGGCTGCAGAGCCGCGTCGGCTTCAGCGGCTGCCCGTCTCCGGCTCAATCTAAGGGCCCGTTCTGCGGTCTGTCAACTTATGTGTTGACGGACGACAGCCAGGGTCCACATCCATGGCGAGCCGGGGTTTCGGGGTGCGCGCGTCAGCGGCGTGCGACGTGTGGTGAACGGCCCGTGGTCGCCGACGCACCGTCGGCCGCGCAGCGAGCATCAGCCTCGACGGCACGGGCGGCGCGCCGTCCGGGGAAGGCCGCGTCGAGTCAGCCTCGCACTGTCGCCGCCGACCTCCGCTGACCAGTGCCGCGTGTAGCGGCCGTCCGGGAAGGCGGAAGGCACGCCACCACAGCGAGCGCGATGACGGCCGAGCCGGCGAGACAGGCGAATCCGATGTGGAAGCTGCCCGTCGCGTCCTTCAGCGCCCCGAGGCCCGCGGGGCCGATGGTGCTCAACGCGAACCCGACGGTGAACACCATGGACCCGAGTCGTCCCGCGTCGACATGTGTGGCGCTCACCGCGGAGACCATGGCCAGCCCGAGGGCCGTGGCTCCGCCCACGCCGAGACCCAGCAGCGCCACGGCGAGCTCGGGCGGGAGAGCCGACGCGGCCATCAGGCAGCCCACACCCGCCAGGATCAGGATGAGAGGTGCGAGCAGCACCGGGCGCTTGTCGTCCCGACGGTCGAGCACCGCCGGAAGGGACAGCATGGTGACGAACTGCGCCAACTGGAAGACGACGAAGAGAGCGGCCGCCCGCCCAGCTGGCCAACCCTCTGCCGCGTAGAAGGGCGCGATCCACGCAAGGGCGGTGAACCCGATGAGCATGGGCGTCGCGGCATAGATGGTGACGAGCCAGCCCCTCGAGGTCACCCAAGGGTTCTCGCCGGGGGCGGTGCCACCGACGACTCCGCGACGAGCCGACGCAGCGCTGCGTCGGCTCAGGATCTCCCACCCGACCACAGTGCCCGCGATGGCGAGAGCCGGGAATGCGAGAGCCTCGCGCCAGCCCCCCAGCCAGTCGGCGAGGGGCAACGCTGTGCCGCCGGCCAGTGCGACTCCCAACGCCGTCCCCGTGGTGAAGACCCCTGCGACGGTGCCCCGATGTCGGGAGACGTGCTGAGAGATGAGGGCCGGGATCACGCTGGACCCGGCGCCCATGGCGATTCCCGCGAGCGCCACCGAGGCCAGGAGTGTTCCGGTTCCGTCGATCCACCGGCGCAGCGCCACGCTCACCGCCAAGAGGACGAGGAGTGCGGACATCGCCCGGTCGTGGCCCAGCAGGCGCCCCAGCCGCGGCCCGACTGGCGCCGCCAAGCCCATGCAGGCGATCGCCAGCGACGTGGCCAGCCCCTGCGAGAAGGCCGACAGTCGGAGCTCGTCCTCGATGTCGGCCATGAGCGTCGGAAGGGCGCCCAAGCTGAGCCGGAGGTCGACTCCCACGACGAAGATCATCAGGCACATCGGCCAGACGCCGCCCCACGCGGACGGGCTGGCTGCCGGCGCTCTGCTCATGACCGGCGTTCCCCCTGTACCGGCCCGGCGGCCCTCTTCAAGTTAGAGAGGCAACTGCCGACTGTCAACGGCAGCGTTGACCGTCACGCTCGCCCGCACCGACCGTGGCCCACAGGCGCGACGGTCCCCCTCAGCCGGTTGCGTCCATCGGATGTCGAAGCACTCATCGCCACCAAGCGGGAGGCTGGCTTGGCGGCATCGACGATCCGGACGATCGACACCGTCCTGCGGCCCCGCTGGGCATCGCCTCGCGCGACCGACTGATCCGCAGCAACCCCGCGGCAGCAGTGAAGCGTCCCGGCGTCGCGCGAAGGGACGCGCCCCACCTGACCGCGGGGCAGGCACAGGCCCTCCTTGAGGCGATCCAAGGCGACCGACTGGAGAGCCTGTATCGGGTGATGCTGGCCACCGGGCTCCGCCGCGGGGAGGCGCTGGACCTGCACTGGTCCGACGTCGACCTCGACGCCGGGCTGTTGCGGGTCCGCTGGACCCTCTCGCGAACGTCCCAGGGATTGCAGCTCGATCAGCTCAAGACCGACAAGTCCCGCAGGACCGTGCCCCTCCCCCGCTCGGCCGTCGAGGCACTCCGGACCCACCGGACCCGGCAACTGGAGGAACGACGTACGGCCGCCGGAGCCTGGCTGGACAACGGCCTGCCTTCACAACTGAGATCGGCACACCACTCGAACCGCGCAACGTGCTGCGGCGCTTCGAGCTGCTCGCGGAGCGGGCCCGTCTTCCCGGCGTCACCGTGCACACCCAGCGGCACTCCCCTGCGAGCTTCCTGCCGGCCGGAACCCACACCGAGGTCGTCCAGGAGCACCTGGGTCGCTCGTCGTACGCCATCACGCGGACATCTACAGCCACGTCGGCCCGGGGCAGCTGCGTGAGGCGCCCGGCCGGCTCGACGAGGCGCTCCGCTGGACATGGCGACTCGGCCGCCCTCCGAGAGACCTCAGCCAACCGCTGCGCTGACCGCGACGCGTTCGACGCCTACGACGGGCCGAGGAGCGAGGCCGGTGTGGAGGTCCTGCTGGCCTGACGGGGCGGTTGGCCGTGGGCGCCTCGCGCAGGGCCGGACGTCACACCCGTCCCTCGCTCCTCGCCTTGATCCCTTCGGCCTCGGCGGTCAGATACCGATCGGTGAGGCGGCGGTAGAACCGTCCCATCACCACGCCCACGGGCCCGGCCTGCTCCACCGCCAGCGTCACACGCGTGCCGCTGGTGCCGAGTTCCTCGAGCAGGTGCCGAGCGGTGGTGCGGACGCCGGGGCCGGTGGCCACCCAGGTGAACGAGCGGCTTGGTTCGAGCTCGGTCACCACGTACTCGGTCGCGGGGATCCGGGGCTGCTCCACCCGGGCCGAGGACCCGACGGCGAGCGGCCCGTCATCGAGGCGTCGCACCGAGGTCACCGTCGGCGCCCACTCCGGCCACCGCTCGACCTCGCGCAGCACCTCCCGGACCTGCTCGATCGGGCCGCCGACACACCCGCCCGGTCAACCAGTCGCTCGCCTCGGCGCCCACCAACCCTGCGGTGGGCGATCGGCGCCGCAAGGCGCCGGCTCTCGCGATCGCCGCCATGATCGGCGCGCGTCCGCGGCCGTGCTGGCTCAGTTGTAGATGAGCCGGTTGACCCGGACGAGGAAGTCGTCCCCGCGGTCGATGGTGACGTCCTTGGTGAGTTCCGCGATGACGGACATCGCCAGGTCACGCCGCCGGGGGGCCCGGCCCGCGACCGCCGTCGCGAGGGCGCCCCGTAGCTCCTCGCGGGTGAGGTCGGTGCAGTAGCTCGGGGTGCCGGGCTGCTGGCGCCAGGACTCGGCCAGCGTCCCGGCGTCGTACCCATCGAAGCCGGTGTCCTCGACCAGGGACATCCCCAGTGCGCGGTCGGCGTCGTCGTCGGCCGCCACCGGGATGGCCAGGCGGTTCGGGCTCCCGGTCACCGTCGCCTTAGCGCTGAAGGAGCCGGCCGTGATGGCGTTCCACGCCTTGACGACGGGACGCCCGAGCTGCTCCGCGACCCAGAGGCTCTCGACCTGCCCCTCGTCGAGCGCCGCGATCTGCCCGTCCCGCATCGGGTAGTAGTTCGACGTGTCCAGCAGGACGGCGCCCGCTGGCAGTTCGTCCACGAGCAGTCGGATGTCAGGGATCCGGTTGAGCGGGATGGAGACGACCAGCGCGTCGACGCCCGTGACGACGTCGGACGCGTCGGCGGCGCGCCCGCCGGCTGTGAACACCTCGTCCGGGATGGTCTCCGGGCCGCGGGAGTTGGCCACCTTCACCTCGTGGCCCGCGGCGCTCAGGCGTTGCGTCAGGGTGGCGCCGATCGCGCCGGTGCCCAGGATGCCGATCTTCATGCCGGTCCTCCGTAGATGGTGGTGCGCCCGTCGGTCGACGGGCTGGTCGCGGTCAGCCGGCCGACGTCGCAGGGTCGGCGAGGCGGGAGTCCGGGCCGTACTGCTCGTGGGCTCCCAAGGTCTCGCGCTGCAGCATCACCTGACCTCGGTCACTGCTCGGCGCCGGTGATGCGTGGGTCGGGTCCGTACTGGTAGGGGACGCCGAGGTTCGCGCGCAGGGTCGTGCCCGGGTACTCGGTGGGGTAGATGCCACGTGCCTGCAGGATCGGCACGACCTCGTCGACGAATGCGTCCACGCCGTCCTCGTAGATGTCGGGCGTCACCCAGAAGCCGTCGGCGGCCCCCGCCTCGAACCACTCCTGCAGGTGGTCGGCGTGGAGCTCCCCCGGGCCCACGACCGTGGGGTGGAAGTCGATCACGCCATGGGCGAGGACGTCGCGCGGAGACCACCCCTCGCGTGCCACCGCGAGAGCGTTCGACGAGCGCGGGTCCCCCGGTGAGGCGTGCGCGGACGCCAGCTGCTCCGGCGTGAGGGGTTCGTCGAACCGATCCGGGTGGATCTGGATCCCGAGCATCGCGCCGAGGTGGGGCAGACGGGCCTCGATGACGTCGCCCGCGTATTTCAGGCGACGGTCGAGGCCCTCGCGCACGGTCGGCGCGACGGTGGTCATGAGGCCGGCGATGTACTTGATCTCGTCGGGGTCGCGGCCGGCCTCGCGTGCCGCCTCCCGCAGCAGCTCGCGCTGGGCACGCGCCTCCTCGATCGTCCACACCTCGGCGATGAAGCCGCTCGCGTAGCGGCCCGCGATCGACAGGAGGTGCGGGCTGGGGCCGCCGGACGTGAAGACGACGGGCTGCCCCTGTTCCGACGGTGGGATCGCCAGGGGGCCTCGCGAGGCGACGTACTGGCCCTGCAGGTTGACCGGCTGCAGTCCCGCCGGGTCGATGAAGCGGTTGGCTGCCTGGTCCTTGATCCACGCGTCTTCGCGCCAGCTCCCCCAGAGCGCCTGGACGATCTGGATCGCCTCGTGTGCGCGCTGGTAGCGCTCGGCGCGGTCGGCGACGGGTCGTCCGTAGTTGGCCGCGACGGCGGGATCACTGGTCGTGACCGCGTTCCAGCCTGCGCGGCCGTGGCTCAGGACGTCCAGGGCCTTGAACTGGCGTGCCGTGTTGAACGGCTCTTGGAAGGTCGTCGACCCTGTCGCCACGAACCCGATGTGCGTCGTCTCCCGCGCGACGGCAGTCAGCTGGATCAGCGGGTCCATGAGGTTGCTGATCGGCGAGTGCTCGACGTCACCGCGCACGGCGGGGAAGTCGGGCGTGAAGAGGAAGGCGAACTTGCCGCGCTCGGCAGCCCTCGCATGACGCACGGTGGCGTCGACGTCGGCGTAGATCCCGGGGTCGACGTGCGGGGCTCGCCAGGCGCCGTGGAGGCCGCCGTATCCGTCGATCAGGCCCATCCCGAGGACGAGCTTCCTGTCCGTCGAGGTCACCGGGCCACCGCCTCGCAGACCGCTCCGTCGTGTGACGCCTCGTCGGCGACCGCGGCGCCGCTGACCGGCGCAGCGGCGCTCACCGCTGCAGCGACCGCCCCGTCCACGGCCGTGCCGTCGTCGGCCGGACTCTTCGCCCGGCCGACGAAGAAGGCGCCCACCAGGACGACCAGGCCGATGGCGAAGGCGGTCAGTAAAGCGGCGTTCGCGGCGGACGTGGCCTGTGCCCTGTCGAGCACGGCGGCGTCGCGGGCACCGGAACCGATGGTGTAGGCCGAGATGAACACCGCACCGAAGGCGGCACCGGCGAGCTGCTGGGCGGCAGCGAAGGCCGAGGCGCCGTGCGGATAGAGCTCGGGGCGCAGGCCCCCCATCGCACTCGTCGTGAGCGTCGCCCACATCGCGGCCTGCGCGCTGGTGAACAGCAGCCACGCGACGATCAGCGTCACCACGCTCGTGCTCTCGTCCACCCGGCTGAGGAACCACAGGACGGCCAGCCAGACGATGGCGGCGGGGATCATCAACGGGCGTGGGCCGAGGCGGTCGTACACCCGGCCACTCGCAGCCGCCACGATCGAGATCGCCGCCCCGCCCGGGATGAGGAAGAGGCCGAGCTGGAGGGTGCTCAGGCCGGTGACGTTGGTCAGCACCAGCGGGAGCACGACCAGCAGGCCGATCCCGTTGCCCGCGACGAAGACCATCACCAGGAGAGGCGCGGTAAACGACCTCCGGAGGAAGATCCGCATGTCCAGGAACGCGTTGTCGCGACGCTGCAGGGGGATCTGCCGGAGGACGAACGCCGCCAGGCCGGCCAGCCCCACCGCGATCGGCAGGTACGGCGAGATCGGGGCGTGCCCGGAGGACGCCTCGCCGAGCAGGGACAGTCCGTAGACCAGGCCGCCGAACCCGAGCGCGGACAGCAGCAACGACGGCACGTCCAGGGCCACCGGCTCCGGGGTGGTGGTGTTGCGCAGCTTCCACGCGCCCAGCGCCAGGGCCGCAACCGCGATCGGCAGCATCAGGATGAACAGCCAGCGCCAGCTCAGGACGGACAGCACGACACCCGACAGCGCCGGGCCGACAGCCGGCGCCACAGCCGGGACGGCCGTGGTGATCGCCATCATCCGGCCGCGGCGACCGACCGGGACCAGGCGCATGGTCGTGGTCATCAACAGGGGCAGGAAGACGGCGGTACCGGACGCCTGGATGACCCGGCCGGCCACCAGGAAGCCGAACGCCGGCGCGATCGCGGCGAGCGTCGTCCCGACGATGAACAGCGACATCGCGACCAGGAAGACCGTGCGCAGGTGGAACCGACGCATCACGAAGCTGCTGGCCGGGATGAGCACGGCCAGAGTGAGCAGGAAGCCGGTCGTGACCCACTGTCCGGTGCTCGGGGTGACCCCGAAGTCCTCGATCAGCGTCGGGAGCGCGACTGGCAGGAGCAACTCGTTGAGGAAGACGATGAACGTCGAGACGATCAGGACCCCGATGACCAGGGCGACGCCCGGGGGGAGCTTGTCGCTGGAGGAGGTCGTCGGTGCCGGAGCTGCGACGTCAGATACCGATGGGGTGGTCATGTGCGTGCTCGCCGTCTCGTGAGGTCTGGAGAAGATCAGTCAGTGCGACGTGCCCGGCCCGTCGGCGGACAGGGGTCAGGCCCGGGCTGGCGGAGGCGCGGCACCCGGCATGCGCGAGGCCCTCAGCCGACAGGGGGCCGTAGGCAATCACTGGAGGACGGCCGAGCTGTCGTCCGGTGCTTCGACGAACCAGACGGAACGGACACGGCCTCCGTTTGCTTGGCCGACGATACGGAGACGGTCTCCGCTCTGTCAACGACGGCACGTCGGACGTGACCAAGGCGACGACCGGACGCCGTACACCGACCGGACCCTCACCCGCGACGTCGGTAGAGACGGCGCCTTCTCACACTCAATCCGCTGCAGGGAGCCCGACTCACGGGTTGCTCTGCAGCACCCCCACTACCCGCTGCCGGCAGGCGGCGGCGATCAGGTCATCGAGGTCGACCAGTCCCGCCGCTCGGCCGGCGGAGGCGTGGACCACGGCAGGGACCGCGTCACGCAAGGGACGGGTCACGTCGGGGCCTACAGCGGCGAGCCCGAGCCATCGGCCGCCCGAGAAAAGCGTCTGGTCAGGACCTCGAGGAGGAACTCCGGGATGCCGATGGCGTCTGCCATCCCTCACGCACGATGTCGCGCAGGGAGTCGCCTGACCGTTCGTCCGCCAGCAACGCATCGCTCACCCACGCGGAAGCGAGCACGGTGAGGACGAGGTCCCGGTCGCGCACCCACGGACGGGCGCTCCCGGCAGCCTGAGCCGCAGCGAGGAACTGCCCGGTGATCTGGACAAGCCACTCGCAGGTGATGGCCAGCGGCGAGGTGGTCTCCCGCAATGCCTCCCGGAGGGGGCCGGGCAGACCGTCGAAGACGGTCACGTAGTCACCCAGCGCGGTCAACCACAGCTCCAGCGCTTCGCGGGGGTCGCCGTGCCCGGCCTCGATCTCGACCCGGCGGGCATCCAGCTCCTCCCAGCGGGCCTGCATGAGCGCTGCGAGCAAGGACTCCCGGGTGGGGAAGTGCCGATAGAGAGTGCCCGGCCCGAGGCCGGCCCGCTTGGCGATGTCCTGCATGGCCCCGCTCACACCCTGCTCGGCGAAGAACCGCTCCGCGACCTCCAGGATGTGGAGTCGGTTGCGCTCCGCGTCAGCACGTGACTTCCGTGCCGTCGCCTCCTGCCGTGCCACCATCCGACCCCCTCGCCTGAAAAGGGAGGGTATGTCCACATGTCCGTCAGGACCAAACAGACCAGGCATCCCGCTCCTGTCGGACCGTCTCCGAGGTCTCCAGGAGGAGTACCGGAGGAGGCCGGCAAAGCGGGACCTAGTTGTGCTGACCGGGGAGGTTGGTCAAGCGGCTGATGCGCAGGTGGCCGCCGATGCCGGTGTGGGGCCGATGGTGGTTGCAGGCGTGTCGCCAACCAGGGAAGGCCGCGCGTCGGTCGGCCTCGCTGGTGAACAGCTGCGCGAAGGCCCATTCGCTGGTCATGGTGCGGTTGAAGCGTTCGACCTTGCCGTTGGTCTGCGGCCGGTAGGGCCGGGTGCGCTTGGCCGTGAGGCCCAGCTCGGCGCAGGCGGCGGACCAGTCGCGGCTGCGGTAGCAGCCGCCGTTGTCGGTGAGCACCCGACGGGCGGTCACGCCGCGGGCGGCGAACCAGGCCGTCGCCCGGCGCAGTACGGCGGCGGCGGTCGGACCGGTCTCGTCCTCGCAGATCTCGGCATAGGCCAGCCGGCTGTAGTCGTCCAGCACGACATGGATGAACCCGTGGCCCATCAGCGGATTGCGGTGACGGCTGCGCGCCCGGCCGCCGTCGAGGTGCCGGTTGGCCTTGCCGGCCCGGCGGCCGAGGAAGCGCCAGCCGCCGCCTGCGGGGATGTTGCCCAGCTTCTTGACGTCGGCGTGCAGCAGGTCCCCGGGGGCGTCGCGTTCGTAGCGCACGACCACCTGGTCGCGGTGCTTGAGGCGGGACAGGCGGCTGATTCGGCAGCGGCGCAGCACCGCCCCGGCCGGGGAGAGCGCCACCCCGGTTTCGGCGGCCAGCCGGACCGCGCCCCAGCGCAACCGCAACCGCAACGACACGATCCGCTTCGTCCTCGCCTGATCGGTCTTGGCCGGGCTGGTGCGCGGCCGGCTGGAACGGTCGGTCATCCCGACCTTGCCCTCGACCCGGTACCGCTGGGCCCACCGGTCGGCGGTCTTCCAGGAGACCCGGAAGAACTTCCCCGCCCCAGCCGTGGGCCATCCTTCTTCGACGATCAGCCGGCCGAGCTTGAGCCGCTGAGCAGGGGTGAGCGCGGCATCAGCGTGGAGCACGAGGACCTCCTGGTCCGGTGGGCGGTTGCCGTGGTAGCTCCACCCTCGGCCAGGAGGTCCTCCTCACCCAGTCAGTCGCTCACCGCTGATCACGAGCGGGATCGCACAACCAACGTCTCCGGTCAGTACAGCTAGGAGCGTGGAGCGACGGCCGGTGCCGTAGCCGCATACAAAGCCGCGTACCCGCCACTGACCAGGGCGGCACGGCGGTACGGGGGAAACCACAACAGCGGCACCATGCTCGCCGCGTGCAGCAGGTCCACCGCGGCGGCCACGCGGACGTTCCGGCGAGCCGGAGAGGCGAGAACCACGGCATGCTGCACCACCAGCCGGGCCCCGAGCACGCGCACCACCCACTGCTTGGACTCAGGGAACTCCGGACACAGGGCCTCGACGATCGGTCGAGGCTGGACGAGCAGCAGTACCCCACACATCCCGCTGAGCGCGGCCAGTACACGGCTCAGGACCCGTCGCCCGTCAACGTCGAGGACCTCGGCGATCACGCTCCCATCCGACCACACCTGGCGGCCGGCAGCGTTCTCACACCCGGCCGGGTGCGGACCGCAGCAACCGGAAAGAGTGCCCTTCCCTCCTTCGGGCGCGGCGCGCACTCGGAAGGGCGGGCAAGGCCAACGGGTCGAATCGTTGAGTGAGCTACCCAGTCGCAGGCGATCTTGGCGCCGGGCTCCATCCGGACCGTTGCGGCGACCTGTCGCAGCGGCCCCGGGCCTGCCTGCGTGCCAGGCTCTCACAATGGCCTTCGATCTCCACCGAGCCGACGGTGAAGTGATCCGCTACGGAGACGACGCCCGCTTCAGCTTCACCGCCACCGGCCATCTTGTCGTGTACGACGCCAAGGGCAACAAGACCGTGTTCAGCCACCACAGCTGGAACTGGATCGAAGAGCCGGTCCCCTCGCCGGAAGAGTGACCACCCACTCGCTCGGCGGGCGGCTTGAGTCCTGACCGATGCCTATTGCGTTCGCGGATGCTCGGGCACGCCAGCACGGCCATGACGCTCCACGTCCGATGGGGCCTCTTCGACGGCGATCTCGACGCCGTCGCCGACCGCCTGAACGCCGCCGCACAGAGCTCGCGTCAAGGACATGCGGACTTGTTGCGGACCAGACCTGACCTCGGCTCACGAAATGACGAGGCCCTGACCCGCACCGCGCCAGGTCATGGCCTCACCAACCGGGGGAAGCTGAGGGGACTCGTAGCCTGCCCCCTGCACTGCCAGGCCGTCATGATCGCTTCGCGGACGTCCGCCTAAGTCCCCAGCAGGGCACTGAGCAGCAGATTTACGCTGTTCCGAGACAAGAGCGGACGTAGGTGGACGGCCACGGATTCACCGCAACTGCAACCAGAACTGCCACCACCGGGAGCCGCCTCCGCATCGTGGCGGCCGATCCTGGAGGCGCGGCTACCGCGTCGGGCGGGAGCCTCGGGCGTGTCCCTGAAGGCGGCTGATCCGAAAATCTCCCGAAGACCCGGTCAGGCCGCGGGGTTGAGAGTGACCGAGTAGCCGAGAGCCTGCAGTTCGCGGATGTGGTGACGGGCCTTGCGCTCGGGGTTGTTGCGGGCGGCGTAGTAGTTCGGACCGAGGTCGATGAACTGGGCCTGCTCGTCGGAGAGCAGCGCCCAGATGACGACCAGGATGGAGCGGCCGATCGCGACGATGGCCCGCTTCTTGCCACGGCGGCGGGCGATCCGTCGATATCGCTCGCCGAGGAAGGTGTCGGTGCGGGCGGCGCTGACCGCGGCCTCGCCGAGCACCCGGGCCAGGTAGCGGTTGCCCTTGCCGCTGGCCGCTTTGCCGGTCGGGCGGCCGGCAGATTCGTTGACT
>NZ_JALPKP010000079.1:0-18235 GCF_051383635.1 Geodermatophilus sp. CPCC 205506
AGCCCTTGAAGGCGCGGCCGATGGGCGAGCGCGCGGTCGCGACGATGACGGCTTCGGGCATGGGTCCTCCACGATGAGGCGGATCCGACGGGTGACGCCGGACGTCGGGTCACCTCGAACCTACTACCCGGTAACGCCATCGGACCTCAGCCCCGCGGCGTCGCCTCCGCCGCCCGCTCGGCCTGCTCCGGCGTCGGGATCTCCGGCGGCCGGCGGCGGCGCAGGCGGACCCACGGGCCGCGCGGGCCGACGTCGGAGCCGCGCACCTCGGTCGCCTGCACCTCGGTACCGGTGCGTCCGGCGGCCTGGGCGGCGGCCCGCGCCACCGGGCGCACGGTGTCGCGCCGCAGGTTGCGCAGCCCGCGGTCGGCGGCGGCCGGCCAGACCCCCAGCGCGTCGGCGATCGAGGGCAGCAGGACGGCGGCCGCGGCGGTGTACCCCGCGCCGCTGGGGTGGAACTCGTCGACGCTGAACAGGCCCCGGTCCTTCGCGAAGGTCGGGCCCAGCACCGAGCCGAGCGACACGGTGCGCCCGCCGGCATCGACGACGGCGATGGTCTGCGCGGCGGCCAGCTGCCGGCTCCAGCGGCGGGCCAGCAGCCGCAGCGGCTGGCCTATCGGCCGGATCGTGCCGAGGTCGGGACAGGTGCCGACGACGACCTCCGCGCCGGCGTCGACGAGCCGGCTGACCGCGTCGTGCAGGTGCCGCACGGAGACCGACGGACGGGTCCGGCTGGTGACGTCGTTGGCGCCGATCATGATGAGCACGACGTCCGGGTGCTCGACCAGCGCCTTGTCGACCTGCTCCTCGAGCTCCCAGGACTCCGCCCCGGAGACCGCCAGCCGCACCAGCCGCACCGGCCGCTCGGCCAGCTCGGCCAGCGCCGCCGCGACCAGCACCCCGGGGGTCTCCGCGGCCCGCTCGACGCCGAGGCCCACGGCGCTGGAGTCGCCGAGCACGGCCAGCACGATCGGCTTGCCGCGGCCGCGGCCGTAGATCCCGTCGCCCGAGGGCGGGTCCGACTTCAGGGTCCGCGCCTCGACCCGGCGCCGGGCCGCGCGCGCCTGGGCCCGCAGCAGGGCGACCGCGCCGGCGCCGGCCAGGCCGAGCCCGCCGCCGCCGTAGACGGCTCCCGTCGCCAGCCGCCACGCCCTGCTCGCTCGAGTCACCGCCGCTCCCGCCCTCCGCGCCGCGTCAACCACCTGTTCCGCAGGTTAGCCGCCCCCTACGGTCGCCCCGTGGCAGATTCCCCCGCACGGGTCACCGGTGTACCAACGGACGGTGAACGGTCGCAGCTGATCGTCGACGTGCTCGTCGACGCCTTCTCCGAGCTCATGACCGCCGACGCCGACGCGTTCCGGACCAAGTTCCGCAAGATGGCCGCCGACCCGTTCGCGTTCTACCGGGGCAGCGCCTGCCTCTTCTACGCCGACATGGCGCAGCTGGAGGACTGCTGGTGCGACGAGCGCACCAGCCGGGTGTGGATCCAGGGCGACCTGCACGCGGAGAACTTCGGCACCTACATGGACGGCGGCGGGCAGATCGTCTTCGACGTCAACGACTTCGACGAGGCCTACGTGGGGCACGTCTGCTGGGACCTGCGCCGGTTCGCCGCCAGCTTCGCGCTGCTTGCCTGGCGCAAGGCGCTCGGGGACGACGTCATCGCCGACCTGCTGCGCGGCTACCTCGACGCCTACCTGGACCAGGTCGCGGCGTTCACCCGGAGCGACGACGACAAGGCCTTCGCGCTGGTCCGCGAGAACACCGAGGGTGCGGTGCACGACGTCATCCTGGAGACCAGCGCGCGCAGCCGGCAGGCACTGCTGGACCGCATGACCGTCGTCGAGGGGTACGAGCGGCGGTTCGCCGAGCGTCCCCGCAACCGCCGGCTGCCGGACGACGAGCGCGACCGGGTGCTCGCCGCCCTGGAGCGGTACCACGGCACGGTCTTCCCGCCGCGCCGGCGCCGCGACGTCGCCTTCGACGTGAAGGACGTGATCGCCACCGGCGGCTTCGGCATCGGCAGCGCCGGGCTGCCCGCCTACAACGTCCTCCTCGAGGGCTACGACCAGGCGCTGGAGAACGACGTCGTCCTCTCGCTCAAGCAGGGCAACGTGCCGGCACCCAGCCGGATCGTCCGGGACCCGGCGATCCGCGCGGCCTTCGAGCACGAGGGCCACCGGACGGCGATCTCCCAGCGGGCGCTGCAGGCCAACGCCTCCCAGTTCCTCGGGCACACCGAGATCGGCGGGGTCGGGTTCGTCGTCCAGGAGCTGTCGCCGTACGAGCTGGACCTGGACTGGGAGGACCTGACCGAGCCCGAGGAGATCGCCCCGGTGATGGCCCAGCTGGGCCGGGCGACGGCGAAGGTGCACTGCGTCGGGGACGCCGACAGCGACCACACGCTCGTGCCCTTCCAGACCGAGGAGGCGGTCACCGCGATGGTCGGCGACCGCCGCGAGGAGTTCGCCGACGAGCTGATCGGCTTCGCCTCGGCCTACGCCCGGCGGACCCAGGAGGACCACCGGCTGTTCGTCGACGCCTTCCGCGCCGGGGCGATCCCGGGGATCAGCTCGAGCGGCTCGCACCCCGTGCCCGGTCACTGAGCCGCGGCCGGCAGGTACCCGGCGAGGCGGTCGGCGAGGTCGGCCGGGCGCCACCGGTGCCCGCTGCCGGGCACCTCCGCGCGCTCGGCCGACGGCAGGGCGGCGACGATCGAGTCGGCGGCGTCGACGAAGAACGGGAAGGGTGCCGTCCCGAGCAGCACCACGGTCGGCGCGGTGATCGACGACCACAGCCGCGCCCGCGGCGCCGACTGGGTCCAGGCCAGGGCCTCGGCGTCGGCCTCGACGGTGGGGGCCATCCGCTCGAAGAGCGGCCACTGCGGCCCGGCGCGCATGGCCTCGAACCACTCCGGCGGCATGCCGTCCATGAACAGGCGGAGGGTGCCCTCGCGGTCGCCGGCCGCCACGCGCTGGCGGATGGCGGCGAGGAACTCCGCGCCGTCGGCGCCGGCCTCCTCGCCGAGCGGCACCTCCCACAGCAGCAGCCGCTCCACGCCGGGCAGCCGCGCCGCCGCGGCGAGGGCGATCGCGCCGCCCGATGAGCTGCCGTAGAGCCAGGCCCGGCCGCCGGCCACGTCGAGCAGCGCGCGGATCGCGGCCACCTCACCGGCCAGCCGGAACGGCGGGTCGCCCGCGCTGTCACCGCGGCCGGGGCGGTCGGGGTGGACGACGTCGAACCCGCGGGCGGCGAGCTCGCTGGTCAGGCCCCGGGTGTCGGGATCGACGGCGCGGAACTGCCCGGCACCGCCGATGAGGACCAGCGGCTGGCCGGCGCCCTCACGGTCGTAGGCGATGCGCACGCCGTCCTCGGTCTGCACGTACTCGGTCACGAGGTGCAGACCCCGTCGGGCCGGGGAACTCAGCGCCCGCCCAGATCCCGCAGCATCCCCAGGTGCGGCCCGATGCCGGGCTTGTCGTAGGGGCCGGCGACCACCGTGAACCCGTGCCGCTCGTAGAACCCCGCGGCCGTCGTCCGCGCGTCGCACCACAGCAGGTCCGCGCCGCGCGCCGCGACCAGGGCGAGTGCGGCGTCCAGCAGCACCCGGCCCACGCCGGTGCCGCGGGCGGCGGGGGCGGTCGCCATGCCGCGCAGCTGCCACGGGGCCCGCGCCTCGCGCCACGGGCAGGGCGCGGGGGAGAGGCGGACCACGCCCAGCACCTCGCCGTCCGGGGTGCGCGCGGCGAGGTGCACCGTCGCCGGGTCGCCGTCCCCGGGGAGGTCGGCGGGGCCGCCGTTCCGGAGGACGGCGCTGCGCAGCGGCAGGACGACGTCGACCGGCACCTCCTCGACGGTCGGGACCGGGGAGCTCACGCTGCTCACCGTGCCCGGCGGCCCCGGCGGGTCCGCAGGTAGTCGGCCACGACGTACTCGCCGAGCCGCTCGCTGTCCGGGGTGAACACCCGCCCGCCGGCCCGCTGGGTGATGTCGTGGACGAAGTGCACCAGCCCCGGCTCGGGGTCCAGCGCGAAGACGTTCATCGTCGCCCCGGAGCGGGCCACCCGCTCCACCTCGGCCACCGTGCGGGCGATCGTCTCGGGCATCGGCGGCCAGCAGAAGAACGGCGTCCCGTCGTCCTCCAGGTGGGCGGTGGGCTCGCCGTCGGTGACCACCAGGACCACCGGCTCGGCGTCCCGGTGCCGGGCGAGGAACCGCCGGGCCAGGATCAGCCCGTGCTGCAGGTTGGTGCCCTGCAGCGTGTCCACCGACAGCTCGGCGAGCGTCTCGGGGCGCAGCACCTGGGCGGTGGAGGAGAAGCCGATGATCTGGATGGCGTCCTGCGGGAAGCGGGTGGTCACCAGCGAGTGCAGGGCCATCGCCGTCGACTTCGCCGCGCCCCACGTGCCGCGCAGCGCCATCGAGTAGGAGAGGTCGACCAGCAGCGCCACCGCGGCGCCGGTGCGCCGCTCGGTCTCGACCACCTCGAAGTCCTCGACGGCGATCCGCACGGACCGCTGTTCCTCGGCGCGCGGCTCGCCGGCGGTGCGCAGGACGGCGTTCCGCACCGTCCGGACGACGTCCAGCGGCTGCTCGTCGCCGAACTGCCACTCCCGCGAGCCGCCGGTCAGCTCCCCGGCGGCACCGGCGTCGGTGACGTCGTGGTCGCCGCGGCCGGTGGCGTCGAGCTTGGCGAACACGCGCCGCAGCGCGGTCGCCCCGAGCCGGCGGACCGCCTTGGGGGAGAGCTCCAGCTTGCCGTCGGAGCGGTTGAGGTAGCCCTGCCGCTCCAGCTCCCGCTCCATCTGCCGCAGCGCGGCGAGGTCGTCCACGGCGGGCCGGCCGAGCGCCCGCTCCAGCAGCTCCTCGTCGACGTCGGCCAGCGAGGCGCCGGCGTAGCCCTGGGACAGCTGGTTGGACAGCGCCTCGAGGTCGGCCAGCTCGGCCACCGCGCTGGTCGCGTCGCCCAGGCCGAGCGACTGCTCGCCGTCGGGGACCTGCCCGCGCTGCCCCCACGGCAGGTCGGGCCGGGCCTGGCGGAGCGCGTCCTGCAGGTGCGCCATCTCGCTGGCCAGCCCCATGTCGGCCATGGTCTGGGCCATGAGGTCGGCCAGCTCGGCCCGCTGCTCGGGGGAGAGGCCGGCCATCATCCGCTCCTGGGCGGCGGCGCGGCGGGCCAGCGAGTCGATGAGCTCCTCGATCGACTGCGGGTCGTCGGGGAAGAACTGGCCGTGCTTGTCCATGAACTCGGCGAACCGCTCGTCGGTGTCCTCGCCGCGGTTGTGCGCGTCGATGAGCTGCGAGAGGTCGGCGACCATGTCCTTGACCGCCTGCATGTCCTGCTCGGTCGCGTTCTCCAGCGCCTGCTTCATCGAGGCGAAGGAGCTGTCGAGCACCTCGCGGCGCAGCAGGTCCTGGATCTGCTCGTAGGCCTGCCGGGCCTCGGCCGAGCGCCACTCGTAGTCCTTGAGCGCGCGGACGGCGCCCGCGGTGTCGTCGGGCAGCGCGTCGAGCTCGGCCTCCTTGAGGCGGGCCATGTCGTCCGGGTCGGGGAACAGCTCCCGGCGCTCGGCCTCCAGCGCGTGGTCGAGGAGTTCCCGCACCTCCTGCAGCGTGCCGTCCAGGCGGCCGGCGGTCCGGGCCTGGCGCAGCCGCTCGCGGACCGACCGGCGCAGTTCGTCGAGGCCGCGGCGGCCGTCCATGCCGCGGCGCAGCAGCTCGCGCAGCGCCTCGCGCACGCCGCTGCCACCGAGCACGGAGTCGCCGATCTCGTCGACCGCGGTGCCCAGGTCGTAGGGCGGGGCCAGCGGGTCGGGCCCGCCGTGCCACCGCGAGTACCGGTGCCCCCTGCCGGGCCGGCGCGCCATCGTCAGGCCCCGTACACCGTGCGGGCGCCGTCGGTGTCCTTGGCCAGCCGGCGGGTGAGGTAGAGCCCCTCGAGGGCGAACTCCACCGCGGCGGCGGCCTGTTCGGCCGACTGCTCGCCCTCTGGCACGCCGAGCCGGCCGAGCAGTTCGGCGAGCCGGGGGATCGTGCCCAGCTGGCCCAGCAGCGCCGCGGCCGGCACCAGCTCCCCGGACTCGACGGTCTCCCCGCCGGTGAAGTGCTCCTGCAGGCCGGTGAGGTCCAGGCCCGCGCAGCGGGCGCGGAAGGTCTGCGCGGTGGCCTGGCGCAGCAGGTGCTCGAGGATCTCCAGCTCCCGCTCGTCGTCCGGGTCGGCGCCGGCGTCGGCGAACTCGACCTTGCCGCGGCTGGCCGGGACGACGCAGGGCAGGTCGACCACCCGCGCCACCGGCCGGGTCTCCCCGGCCACCGCGGCCCGGCGGACGGCGGAGGCGGCGACGGTCTCCAGCCCCGCGATGGCGAACCGGGCGCTGACGCCGGAGCGCTGGTCGACGTGGCTGGACTCGCGGACCAGCCGGGTGAACCGGGCGATGATCTCGGCGAGGTGCTCGGGGATGAGTGGTGCGGCGAACTGGCCGCCGACCCCGCGGCCGGCGGCGTCGAGCCAGCTGGTGCGCGCCTCCTGGTGCAGCAGCCGGATCTCGTCGGCGAGCTCGATCGGGTAGTGCGTGCGCACCTCGGCGCCGAAGCGGTCCTTGAGCGGGGTGATGATCCGCCCGCGGTTGGTGTAGTCCTCGGGGTTGGCGCTGGCGACCAGCAGCAGGTCCAGCGGCAGCCGCACCCGGTACCCGCGGATCTGGATGTCGCGCTCCTCCAGCACGTTGAGCAGCGCGACCTGGATCCGCTCGGCGAGGTCGGGCAGCTCGTTGACGCTGAAGATGCCGCGGTTGGTGCGCGGCACGAGCCCGTAGTGCACCGTCTCCGGGTCGCCCAGGGTGCGGCCCTCGGCGACCTTGATCGGGTCGACGTCGCCGATCAGGTCGCCGACGCTGGTGTCCGGCGTCGCGAGCTTCTCGCCGTAGCGGTCGCTGCGGTGCAGCCAGCCGACGGGGGTCCGGTCGCCGTGCTCGGCGATCTGCCGGTGCGCCCACACGCTGATCGGGTGCAGCGGGTGCTCGTTGATCTCGCTGCCGGCCAGCACCGGCGTCCACTCGTCGAGCAGGCCGACCAGGGTGCGGATCAGCCGGGTCTTGCCCTGCCCGCGCTCGCCGAGCAGCACGAGGTCGTGGCCGGCGATGACGGCCCGCTCGACCTCGGGGACGACGGTGTCCTCGAAGCCGACCATGCCGGGCAGGGTCGGTTCGCCGGCCGTCAGGCGGGCGAGCAGGTTGGCGCGGATCTCGGCCTTCACGGGCTGGAAGGTCGCCCCGCTGTCGCGGAGCTCGCCGAGGGTCGTGGGAGCGGGGGGAGCGGAGGCGGGGAAGCCGGGGTCCGTCACCCCCGTCACGGTACGACGACGACGCCATCGGGGGCACCCGTCCGGGTGCCCCCACCTGCGGCGCTGCCTGGGAGGATCAGCGCATGGCCGCCGACGGGACCCCACTGGTCAGCGGCGCGGACGTCGTCGCCGCGGCGGCTCTGCTCGACGGGGTCGTGCGGCAGACGCCGCTGGAGCACTCCCGGGCGCTCGCCGAGCGGGTCGGCGGGCCGGTGTGGCTCAAGTGCGAGAACCTGCAGCGCACCGGCTCGTTCAAGATCCGCGGTGCCTACACGCGGCTGGCCCGCCTGACCCCCGACGAGCGGTCCCGCGGCGTGGTCGCCGCCAGCGCGGGCAACCACGCGCAGGGCGTCGCCCTCGCGGCGCAGCTGCTCGGGATCGAGGCCACGGTGTTCATGCCGGAGACCGCGCCGCTGCCGAAGGTCGCCGCGACCCGTGGCTACGGCGCCGACGCCCGGCTGGCCGGGCACGACCTCACCGAGGCGCTGGCCGCGGCCGCCGAGCACGCGGTCCGGACCGGCGCGGTGTTCATCCACCCCTTCGACCACGCCGACGTCATCGCCGGGCAGGGCACGGTCGGCCTCGAGGTGCTCGACCAGTGCCCCGACGTCGCCACGGTCGTGGTGTGCACCGGCGGCGGGGGGCTGGTGTCCGGGGTGGCGGCCGCCGTGCGGCACCGCCGTCCCGACGTCCGGGTGGTCGCCGTCCAGGCCGCCGAGGCCGCCGCGTTCCCGGGGTCGCTGGCCGCCGGCCGCCCGGTCCCCCTGGACGCGACGGCGACGATGGCCGACGGCATCGCCGTCGCCGCCCCGGGCGAGCTGACGTTCGCGCACGTCCGCGACCTCGTCGACGAGGTGCGCACGGTCAGCGAGGAGGACCTCTCCCGGGGGCTGCTGTTCTGCCTGGAGCGGGCCAAGCTCGTCGTCGAGCCCGCCGGGGCAGCGGCCGTGGCGGCGGTGCTCGCCGACCCCACCGCGTTCCCGCCGCCGGTGGTCGCCGTCGTCTCCGGGGGCAACATCGACCCCGTGCTGCTGCTCAAGGTCGTCCAGCACGGCATGGCCGCGGCCGGGCGCTACCTGCGGTTGCGCCTGCGCGTGCCCGACCGGCCGGGGTCGCTGGCGGCGGTGCTGAGCGAGCTCGCCGGGGTCGGCGCCAACGTGCTGGAGGTCGAGCACGAGCGGACGGCGACCCGGCTGGACATCGGCGAGGTCGAGGTGTTCGTCGTCCTGGAGACCCGCGGGCCCGAGCACGCCGAGGAGGTGCTCGCCCAGGTGTACCGCGCCGGCTACGCGGTGACCGTCGGCTGACGGGGAGTCCCGCGCCGCCACTGCCGGGTGAGGAGTCGGGAACCGTCGGTACCCCGGCCTAGCGTGCAGTCCATGACCGACGCGATAGTCGTCGAGGGGCTGGTGAAGCGCTTCGGCGCGACCACCGCCCTCGACGGGGTGGACCTGACCGTGGCCGAGGGTTCCGTCCTCGGGCTCCTCGGACCCAACGGGGCGGGCAAGACCACCGTGGTGCGGATCCTCACCACCCTGCTGCGCGCGGACGCGGGCCGGGCGCAGGTGGTGGGCCTCGACGTCGTGCACGAGGCCGACGCGGTCCGCGCCTGCATCGGGCTGACCGGCCAGTACGCCGCCGTCGACGAGTACCTGACCGGCTTCGAGAACCTGGAGATGGTCGGCCGGCTGTACCGGCTGGGCCGCGCCCGGTCCAGGGCGCGGGCCGGCGAGCTGCTGGAGCGGTTCGACCTGACCGACGCGGCCAACCGGCCGGCCAAGACCTACTCCGGTGGCATGCGCCGGCGGCTGGACATCGCCGCCTCGCTGATCGCCCGCCCGCGGGTGCTCTTCCTCGACGAGCCGACCACGGGCCTCGACCCGCGCAGCCGGCTGTCGATGTGGGAGTTCATCGCCGACCTCGCCGGCGGCGGGACGACGATCCTGCTCACCACCCAGTACCTGGAGGAGGCCGACCGCCTGGCCGACCGGATGGTGGTCATCGACCGGGGCCGGGTGATCGCCCGCGGCACCGCCGACGAGCTGAAGGCGCAGGTCGGTGGGCAGCGGCTGGAGCTCACCGTCGGTGACGCCGGCGACCTCAAGGAGGCGGCCGGGCGGCTGCGTCCGCTGGCCGTCGACGAGCCGCAGCGGGACGAGTCGACCCGCCGGCTCTCGCTGCCGGTCAGCGGCGGCACCGACGACCTCGCTGCGGCGCTGCGGCTGCTCGAGGGCAGCGGGGTCGAGGTGCTCGACATCGGCCTGCGCCGGCCGGACCTCGACGACGTGTTCCTCACCCTCACCGGCCACGCGGCCGAGGAGCGAGCAGAGGCCGAGAACGGCCGGCGGCCGGCGCACGCGGGGGAGGCGGCTCGATGAGCACGATCGCGCAGACGCTGTCCGACAGCGCGACCATCACCAAGCGCAACCTGATCAAGGTCAAGCGCGTGCCCGACCTGATCGTGTTCGCGACCCTGTCGCCGATCATGTTCGTGGTGCTGTTCCGCTACGTCTTCGGCGGCGCCATCCAGGTGCCCGGCGACGTCAGCTACGCCGAGTTCCTGCTGCCCGGGATCTTCGCCCAGACCGTCGTGTTCGGGAGCACCGTCACCGGCGCGAGCATCGCCGAGGACCTGCAGAAGGGCCTGATCGACCGGTTCCGGTCGCTGCCGATGTCGCGGGCGTCGGTCCTGATCGGGCGCACGGTCGCCGACCTCGGGCTGAACGTCATCTCGATCGCGGTGATGGCGCTGACCGGTTTCGTGGTGGGCTGGCGGATCCACACCTCGGTGCTGGCGGCGATCGGCGGCTTCCTCGTCCTGCTGGTCTTCGCCTTCGGCGTCTCCTGGCTGATGGCGCTGGTCGGGCTGCTGGTCCGCACGCCGGAGGTGGTGAACAACGCCAGCTTCATCGTGATCTTCCCGCTGACGTTCATCGCGAACACCTTCGTCCCGCTGGAGACGTTCCCGGCCGTGCTGCAGACCTTCGCGGAGTGGAACCCGGTGTCCGCGGTGGTGCAGGCCGCCCGGGAGCTGTTCGGCAACACGGTCCCCGGCGCCCCGGTCCCCGACGCCTGGTCGCTGCAGAACCCGGTGCTCTACACGCTGCTCTGGACGGCGGTCTTCCTCGTCGTGTTCGTGCCGCTGTCGGTCCGCGCCTACCAGCGCACGGCCAGCCGGTAGTCGCGATGCCGCAGGCGACCGGGACACCCGGCGGGTGGGGCTCAGCGCGGGCCGGGGACGGCACCTGGCCGCGGTGCGGTCCGGTAGGACCGCAGTGTCATAGCACTATGGGCGGCGATGAGCGCCCTCCAGACCGCCCCCGTCGTCCCGTCCGCCGACAACCCGCTGCTCGAGCCGTCCCGGCTGCCGCTGCAGCTGCCTCCGTTCGCGGAGATCACGCTGGAGCACTGCCGCGAGGCGTTGCTGGGCGGGATGGCCGAGCAGCGAGCCGAGGTCGCCGCGATCGTCGGGTCGGCCGAGCCGCCGACCGTCGAGAACACCGTCGTGGCGCTGGAGCGCTCCGGCCGGCTCTACCGCCGGGCCGGGGCGGTGTTCCACAACCTGGCCTCGTCGGTGTCCTCCGACCGGCTCCGGGAGATCGAGCGCGAGCTGGCGCCGCTGGAGTCGGCGCACTCGGACGCGCTGAGGCTGGACCCGGAGCTCTTCGCGCGCATCGACGCCGTCCACGCCGGCCGGCACGAGGCCGGGCTGGACCCCGAGGCGCTGCGGCTGGTGGAGCGCTACCACCTGGACTTCGTGCTCTCCGGCGCCCGCCTCGACGAGGCCGGCCGGGCCCGGCTGTCCGAGCTCAACCAGGAGCTCTCCGCGCTCTCGACGACGTTCGGGCAGAACCTGCAGATGGCCACCGAGGCCGCCGCCGTGGTGGTTCCCGACCCCGCCGCGCTCGACGGGCTCAGCGATGCGGAGGTGGCCGCCGCCGCACGCTCGGCGGCCGAGCGTGGGGTGGAGGGCTTCCTCCTCCCGCTGCTGCTGCCGACCGGGCAGCCGGTGCTGGCCAAGCTGCGGGACCGGGCCCTGCGGCAGCGGGTGTTCGAGGCGTCGGTGAGCCGGGCCTCGGCCGGGGAGCACGACAACGGCCCGGTCGCGGCCCGCATCGCCCGGCTGCGGGCCGAGCGCGCGCCGCTGCTGGGGTTCGCCACGCACGCCGACCTCGTCCTGGCCGACCAGACCGCCGGCAGCACGGAGGCGGTCGACGCGATGCTGGCCTCGATGGTGGGGCCGGCGCTGGCCAACGCGAAGGCCGAGGCGGCGGCCCTGGCGGAGGTCGCCGCGCGCGACGGGGTGACGGACCTGGCGCCGTGGGACTGGGCGTTCTACAGCGAGCGGGTGCGGGCCGAGCGCTACGCCGTCGACACCGCGGCGCTGCGGCCGTGGTTCGAGCTGGACCGGGTGCTGGTCGACGGCGTCTTCCGCGCCGCGGAGCTGCTCTACGGCTACCGGTTCACCCCGCGCCCGGACCTCGAGGGCTACCACCCCGACGTCCGGGTCTGGGAGGTCACCGGCGCCGACGGCGGGACCGTCGGCCTCTACCTCGGGGACTTCTACGCCCGGGAGGGCAAGCGCGGCGGCGCGTGGATGAGCTCCTTCGTCAGCCAGTCGCGGCTGCTGGACACCCGGCCGGTCGTGGTGAACAACCTCAACGTCACGCGGGCCGCCGACGGGCAGCCGACGCTGCTCACGCTCGACGAGGTCACCACGCTGTTCCACGAGTTCGGGCACACGCTGCACGGGCTGAGCTCCGCGGTCACCTACCCGCGCTTCGCCGGGACCAGCGTGCCGCGGGACTTCGTCGAGTTCCCCAGCCAGGTCAACGAGATGTGGGCGCTGTGGCCCGAGGTGCTCGGCGGCTACGCCCGGCACGTCGAGACCGGCGAGCCGCTGCCCGCCAGCGTCGTCGAGGCCATCGAGGGGGCCCAGCTCTGGGGTGAGGGTTTCGCGACGCTCGAGTACCTGGCGGCCACCCTGCTGGACCAGGCCTGGCACCGGATCACCCCGGAGACCGAGATCGGCGATCCGGCGGAGTTCGAGCGGACCGCGCTGGAGGCCGCCGGCGTCGCCTACGACCTGGTGCCGCCGCGGTACCGCACGACGTACTTCCAGCACGTGTTCGCCGGGGGCTACGCGGCCGGGTACTACTCCTACATCTGGTCGGAGGTGCTCGACGCCGACACCGTCGAGTGGTTCCGCGAGAACGGCGGGCTGCGTCGGGAGAACGGCGACGTCTTCCGCGAGCGCCTGCTTGCGGTGGGCGGGTCGGTCGACCCGCTGGCGGCCTTCCGCGCCGTCCGCGGCCGCGACGCCGACCCGACGCCGCTGCTCCGCCGGCGCGGGCTGCTGCCCGCCTCCTGACCACCCGGTGCGGGTGTTCCTCGCGCACCGCGGGTCCTACCGGACCGTCAGTGCGCGAGGAACGCCCGCAGTGCCGAGGCCCGGGAGGACGGCGGCCTCACAGCCAGGGCAGCCCGAGGACGACGTCGAGGTCGTCGGGGGACTCGCCCTCGCGGACCAGCCGGTTGGGCTGGCGGTGACCGCACACCGTGCAGCGGTGGACCACCTGCCAGCCCTTCCCCGACTTCTCCACGAGCCCGATCGGCTCCATCGGCGCCCGGCACTCGCTGGCCCGGTCGCCGGGCAGGTCGTCGACGTGCAGCGACCACAGGCACAGCGGGCAGTGGTTGCGGTAGTGCCCGTCGGTGTTGGCCGGAACCGGGGCGTGGCAGTGCACGCACTCGAACCCGGTGTTCTCCACGCGCCGGGACCGCGCCGGCCGGCCCATGCGGACCGCCCCGGTCAGGGGACGAAGGGCTCGACGGCGACGACGTCGACGGTGATGTCCCGGCCGTTGGGCGCCTGGTAGGTCACCGTCGTGCCGGGCTTCGCGCCCATGATGGCCGCCCCGAGGGCCGACTCCGGGGAGTACACCGACAGGTCGGTGGTCCCGACGATCTCGCGGGAGCCGAGGAGGAACTTCTCGGTCTCGTCGTCGCCCTGGAACCGGATGGTGATGACCGTGCCGGTGGTGGCGTGCGTCGCCGTCGTCGGAGCGTCGCCGACCCGCGCCTTGCGCAGCAGGTCCTCCAGCTGCCGGATGCGGGCCTCCTGCTTGCCCTGCTCGTCCTTGGCGGCGTGGTAGCCGCCGTTCTCGCGGAGGTCACCCTCCTCGCGGCGGGCGTTGATCTCGGCGGCCATGGCCGGGCGGCCCGCCACCAGCTGGTCGAGCTCGGCCCTCAGCCGGTCGTGGGCCTCCTGGGTCAGCCAGACGCCCGGGTTCTGCTCGTCAGTGGGGGTGGACACGGCGGTGCTCCTGAAAAGTCGGTGGCCGTCCCCCCGCACGGGGAAACGGCCGCGTTCAGAACGGTCAACGTAACACCGCCGGTGGCGCGGGTGTTCCACGCGGATCGGCGGTCGAGTTGCGGAACGGTAGCGGGTCGGAGCGTGACGAGCACCACGTCCACCCGATCGTGGGGCCGGGGAGCGGCGGCGGCCCCCGCGGGCGGTGGATGATGTCCGGGTGACCGATGCAGCCCCGTTGCGCCTGCTCGCCGTGCACGCCCACCCCGACGACGAGTCGAGCAAGGGCGCCGCGACGATGGCGAAGTACGTCGCCGAGGGCGTCCGCGTGATGGTGGCGACCTGCACCGGCGGTGAGCGCGGCTCGGTGCTCAACCCGGCGCTGGACCGCCCCGACGTGTGGGAGCGCCTGCCGCAGATCCGGGTCGAGGAGATGGACCGCGCCCGGGAGATCCTCGGCGTCGAACAGGAGTTCCTCGGCTTCGTCGACTCCGGCCTGCCCGAGGGCGACCCGCTGCCGCCGCTGCCGGAGGGCTGCTTCGCCCTGGTGCCCACCGAGGAGGCCGCGGCCCCGCTGGTGGAGCTGATCCGCCGGTTCAAGCCGCACGTCATCACGACCTACGACGAGCGCGGCGGCTATCCGCACCCCGACCACATCAAGACCCACGAGATCTCGGTGCACGCGTTCGAGGCCGCCGGGGATCCCGACCGCTACCCCGAGCTCGGCGAGCCGTGGCAGCCGCTCAAGCTCTACTACCACATGAGCTTCACGCTGCCCCGCACGCGGGCGCTGCACGAGGCGATCATCGCCTCGGGCGCGGAGTCGCCCTACGCGGAGTGGCTGGAGAACTGGGACCCGGACCGCGACATCTCCCACCGGGTCACCACGAAGGTGCACTGCGCCGACCACTTCGCCGTCCGGGACGCCGCGCTCATCGCGCACGCGACGCAGATCGACCCGAACGGCCGCTGGTTCGCCTGCCCGCTGGAGGTGCAGCAGCAGGTCTGGCCGACCGAGGACTACGAACTGGCGCGCTCGGTGGTCGACTCGCCCCTGCCGGAGGACGACCTGTTCGCCGGTGTCCGTTGTGAGGTGACCGTCCCGTGACCACCGCCGTGCTCGCCGCCGACCAGCTCCCCTCCGACGTCGGCAAGGCCGGCCCGCTGGGGCTGCTGCTCATCCTCCTGCTGCTCATCGCCACCGCGCTGCTGGTCAAGTCGATGTCGCGGCACCTCAAGCGCATCCCGCCCAGTTTCGACCCCGAGGACGACGACGAGCCGCGGGTCGTCGTCCCCGACACCCCGGCCGAGTTGCTCGAGCCGCGGCCGGAGCCCGGGCAGGAGCTGCTGGACACGCTCCGCCGGGCCCCCCTGGCCATCGAGCCGCCGCGCCGCGACGACGGCCGTCCGGAGCCCCCGCGGGCCTGACCGGACGGCCGTCGTCGGTGCGACGGGCTACCAGCGGTGCGCGACGTCGATGACGAGCCGGTCGACGTGGGCGGAGCTGCCCTCGAGCACGAAGGCGCGGAACGGCAGTCGCGCCCGGACGCCGAGGCCGAGGTCGGAGCGGCCCTCGAAGGAGCCCAGCCAGGCCACCTGACGGAAGGTGCTGAAGCCGGCCACGTCCACCGCCTCCCGCCGGTTGCGGGGTGAGTACGTCGGCCGCCCGGCATCGTCGTGACCGGTCGCCCCCACCGTGATCTGCAGCGCGGCCCCGCCCCGCAGCGGCACGACGGCCCCGCTGCCGTCCTGGGTCACGGCGCGCACGTAGCGGACGTTGTAGGCGTCGAAGCCGCCCACCTCCGCGATGTCGACGACGAGCCGGTCGTAGCACGTGTGCCGGCCGGCCCGGACGTCGTCGACGAAGTTGTGCCCCGGGTCGTAGGGGTGCAGGGACTTGGCCTGCGACCCCCAGGTGATGCCGCAGTAGGGACTCGCGGCCGCCGCGGCGGGAGTGATCACCCCCAGCAGGGCCAGGACCGAGACGGCGAGGACGAAGAAACGGGAACGGGACCGGTTCATGGCGGGCCTCCTTGGTGTGCGCCGTCGGCAGCATCCGCCGACACGCCGAGACGGAGATAGACCTGTCGACACGTCGACTCGACGAAGAAGTTCGCATCGGAACGGCAACAACCGCCAAGCCCACCGGGCGTGGCTCCTGCGCAAGGCGGGCAGATCGTGCTAGGGCCACCCGAGTGGGGGACCTGGCTGCCGGTACCTGCCCGCGGACTCCGCGGTGGTCCACGATTCCCGCATGAGCCCCCGCCGGGACGACCCGGAGCAGCGGCCGCCCCGGTCGAACCTCGGGCAGGCCGGCACCCGCGCACTCGAGTTCGCCGAGAACGTCGTCTACACCGGCATCGCGCTGTTGCTCGTCGTGGCGGCGCTGGTGCTGCTGGCCCTCGCCGGGCGGACCACCTGGTCGGTGTTCACCGACTTCTCCCAGGCGCCCATGCTCGAGCTGCTCGACGTGCTGCTGCTGGTCTTCATCGTGGTGGAGCTGCTGTTCGCCGTCCGGACGACGGTGGAGAAGCGGGAGCTGGTCGCCGAGCCGTTCCTCGTCATCGGGGTGATCGCGTCGATCAAGGAGATCGTCGTGCTGTCGGTGGAGGCCGCCGGCGTCGTCGGGCGCGGCGCCGAGTTCACCGACCGGATCATCGAGATCGCCGTCCTCGGCGTGCTGGTCCTGCTGCTGGGCGCGACCTCGTGGCTGCTCCGGCGCAAGGAGCGCGAGCCCGACGAGGGCGAGGGCGGCGAGTCCGGGCGTGCCCGCGAGGCGCGCGGGTAGGCAGGGCCCGTGCCCAACGGACTCGCCGGGGCGACCAGCCCCTACCTGCTGCAGCACGCGGACAACCCGGTCGACTGGCGGCAGTGGGGGGAGGCGGCGTTCGCCGAGGCCCGCGAGCGGGACGTGCCGGTGCTGGTGTCGGTCGGCTACGCGGCCTGCCACTGGTGCCACGTCATGGCGCACGAGTCCTTCGAGGACGAGGCGACCGCGGCACAGATGAACGCCGACTTCGTCTGCGTGAAGGTCGACCGCGAGGAGCGGCCGGACGTCGACAGCGTCTACATGGCCGCCACCCAGGCGCTCACCGGGCACGGCGGCTGGCCGATGACAGTGTTCACCACCCCCGCCGGCGAGCCGTTCTACTGCGGCACCTACTACCCGCCCCGCCCGGCGCCCGGCATGCCCGCCTTCCGCCAGGTCCTGGCCGCGGTCACCGACGCCTGGACGACGCGGCGCGCAGAGCTGGAGGAGGCCAGCGGGCGGATCGTGCGGGCGATCTCCGCGCGGCTGGAACTGGGCGCCCCGGACCCGCTGCGGCCGGAGGCGCTCGACGCCGCGGTGCACTCGCTGGCCGGCAGCTACGACGAGCGGTGGGGCGGCTTCGGCGGAGCGCCCAAGTTCCCGCCGTCGATGGTGCTGGAGTTCCTGCTCCGCCACGCCGCCCGCACCGGCGACGCCGAGGCGCTGCGGATGGCCCGCGGCACGCTGGAGGCGATGGCCCGCGGCGGCATCCACGACCAGCTCGCCGGCGGGTTCGCGCGCTACTCCGTCGACGGCCAGTGGGTGGTGCCGCACTTCGAGAAGATGCTCTACGACAACGCGCTGCTCCTCCGCGTCTACGTGCACCTCTGGCGGGCGACGGGTGAGGGGTGGGCCCGGCGGGTCGCCGACGAGACCGCCGCCTTCCTCGTCCGGGACCTGGGCACGCCGGAGGGCGGCTTCGCCTCCGCGCTCGACGCCGACACCGAGGGCGTCGAGGGGCTCACCTACGTGTGGACGCCGGCGCAGCTGACCCAGGCGCTCGGCGCGGACGACGCCCGCTGGGCGGCCGAGGTGTTCGCCGTGACCGAGCGCGGCACGTTCGAGCACGGGGCGTCGACCCTGCAGCTGGCCCGCATCCCGGACGACCCGGCCCGGTTCGCCTCGGTGCGCGAGCGGCTGTCCGCCGTCCGGGCCCGGCGGGCGCAGCCGGCTCGGGACGACAAGGTCGTCACCGCCTGGAACGGGCTGGCCGTCGCCGCGCTCGCCGAGCACGGCGTCCTCACCGGGGACGACGGGTCGGTGGCCGCCGCCCGCCGGGCCGCGGAGCTTGTCGCCTCCACGCACTGGGTGGACCGGCGGCTGCGACGGGCGTCCCGGGACGGGCTGGCCGGGACGCCGGCCGGCGTGCTGGAGGACTACGGCGACCTCGCGGAGGGGGTGCTCGCCCTGCACCAGGCCACGGGGGAGGGGCGGTGGCTGGAGCTCGCCGGCGACCTGCTCGACGTCGTCGCGGAGCAGTTCGTGGACGCCGACGGCTGGCACGACACCGCCTCCGACGCCGAGGCGCTCGTGCACCGGCCGTTCGACCCGGCCGACGGCCCGACGCCGGCCGGCATCGCGGCCGTGGCCGGCGCCGCCGTCACGTACTCGGCGCTGGCCGGGTCGCCGCGACACCGGGAGCTCGGCGAGGCGGCGGTCGGGTCGCTGGCGGCCCTGGTCGCCCAGGCGCCCCGGGCGGCCGGCTGGGCGGCGGCGGTCGGGGAGGCGCTGCTGGCCGGCCCGCTGGAGGTCGCGGTCAGCGGGCCGGCCG